>JBNGCR010000060.1:9377-26925 GCA_050045915.1 Limnospira sp. | reverse complement strand
GCCTGCTATAATCAGAAATACCTTTTAGGGATTGAAACCCCTACGGCCGCGGGTTGGACGGACGCGACGCCGCCTGCTATAATCAGAAATACCTTTTAGGGATTGAAACTACACGGCTCCACCGGGATACATGGACTTCAGGGGCGACTGCCTGCTATAATCAGAAATACCTTTTAGGGATTGAAACATCGTATATTAGTAATTGAAGGGAGGCCGGAACCTCCCTGCTATAATCAGAAATACCTTTTAGGGATTGAAACGCGGACTTTAATCAGCGATCGCACCACGTCCGCCCTGCTATAATCAGAAATACCTTTTAGGGATTGAAACCAGGAAGCGATCGCGACCTTGCCGTTGCCCAAGTATTCCTGCTATAATCAGAAATACCTTTTAGGGATTGAAACAGTATAAACTGACCGGCACGATCCCCTAGCAGCCGCGTAACCTGCTATAATCAGAAATACCTTTTAGGGATTGAAACGTGGAAATCGACGCCAAACGGGAGGAGAAAGAAGCCCTGCTATAATCAGAAATACCTTTTAGGGATTGAAACGCGCGATCGTCGCAGTCCCCACTCGAAATTAATCCCTGCTATAATCAGAAATACCTTTTAGGGATTGAAACCCAGTCTCGGGGGTACAGCTTCCGGTTCATCGGCATCCTGCTATAATCAGAAATACCTTTTAGGGATTGAAACTTGGACACAACTTTTCCTCCTAAGTGTTGCAATCCTGCTATAATCAGAAATACCTTTTAGGGATTGAAACGATTTACTCGGGATATCGTAGTATTTCCAGGCATCCTTCCTGCTATAATCTGAAATACCTTTTAGGGATTGAAACTGATTTCCTTTTCCGAGTTTCCAGTCCCCCTGCTCGGCTGCTATAATCTGAAATACCTTTTAGGGATTGAAACGAAGGGATTCCGGGCGGCGAGGTTGGTTCATAGACTGCTATAATCTGAAATACCTTTTAGGGATTGAAACGCCCTCATATAGGTAGGCGTAGCGGTAAATGTCGCCGCCTGCTATAATCTGAAATACCTTTTAGGGATTGAAACACAATCCGGAACCAGAACCAGAGCCAGAACCAGAGCTGCTATAATCTGAAATACCTTTTAGGGATTGAAACTCTGACGGAGGAGGAGGGAGACGATCTGGAAGACTGCTATAATCTGAAATACCTTTTAGGGATTGAAACTACGCCCGGATGGCGGCGATAACGGAAGTCCCCTTCCCTGCTATAATCTGAAATACCTTTTAGGGATTGAAACGTCGTCCCGGACTCGCCTCTCGAAATCCGACAGCTGCTATAATCTGAAATACCTTTTAGGGATTGAAACTGGTGGCTCCCTTTTTACCGAACCCGAAGACATAAGACTGCTATAATCTGAAATACCTTTTAGGGATTGAAACGAGAAATAAGGTACCGGCAGCGTGACGGTAACTTCGACTGCTATAATCTGAAATACCTTTTAGGGATTGAAACGAGGGAAGCCCACCAGAGTCCAGCGCCCCCGATCACGCTGCTATAATCTGAAATACCTTTTAGGGATTGAAACGCGGGAATCCTCGGAAGATCCGACCCGCCCCATGACTGCTATAATCTGAAATACCTTTTAGGGATTGAAACAACACCTTCAACCGAGCGATCGGCGATCGCCGGGGAGGCCTGCTATAATCTGAAATACCTTTTAGGGATTGAAACAAGGCTTTGATATAGTCATCTGTTCGCCCACAATCGACCTGCTATAATCTGAAATACCTTTTAGGGATTGAAACGGGGGCGTTTCGGGTGTAGATTTTCAGACCGGGTTGGTTTTTTTTACCGTAAAAATCACCCAATCATCTTCAGATGATTTTGGCTATTAGCTTGGGAATTGATTCCCAAGCGGTTGGGAATTAAACTCGGCGAATTAACCCATAATAGATGGGTGGGAACGCAGCCGACTGGACCGACACATCTTAAACGGTGGGTTACGGCGGATTTCTAGATGGCTTTCACAGCATAGGTTGAAGCCGCCTAACCCACCCTACTGGACCGTTTCGGCTAAAATAGGGTAATAGATACCGAGGACGGAGGACTGCAATTATGGGAAGAGGTCGGCGAGATAAAGTCTATCTAACGGTCGAACAGAGAGAAAATCTGGAACAAATCAGTCGAAATGGTCATGCACCCGCCAAAAAAATCCTACACGCTCGTATTTTGCTGATGTCTGATGAAGGAGAAATGGCTCCGAGAAAATGGACAGACCAACAAATAGCAGAAGCTTTACAAGTCCATCAGAATACAGTGGGGCGGATTCGCCACAGATTCCTTCACAAAGGGGAACAAGTGGCTCTCAATCGGCAACCGAGAAAAACTCCACCGACTCCACCCAAAGTAGATGGAGCAACTGAGGCTCAAATTATTGCCCTGTGTTGTTCGGACCCCCCATCTGGGAGAGCTCGGTGGACGCTCAGACTGTTAACATCCGAACTCAAAAAACGGCAAATTGTCACTGAAATTTCCTGTACGACCGTGTGGCGGACTCTAAAAAAAACCAATTGCGACCTTGGAAAACCCAACGATTCTGTATTCCCGAACGAGATTTAGCCAGATTTGTGGCTCAAATGGAAGTCGTTCTCGACCTCTACAGTAGCGTCCACAGTGAAGAGGAGCCTTTAATCAATATGGATGAAGCCTCAATCCAACTCCGAGGACATCTCTATGAGGCGGTCGCCATGAAACCCGGACATGACAAAAAAGAGGACTATCACTATACCCGTGAAGGGGTGCAAGCTTTGTTCATGTTTTTCGATCCCAATCGGGGCTGGCGACGGGTCAGCAACCGAGACTCTCGGACGAGGGTAGATTGGGCTGAGGAAGTGCGTCAACTTTTAGATGAAGACTATCCTCATGCTCGAAAAGTCAAGCTGGTGTGTGACAATCTGAATACCCATAACATCGCCTCACTTTATGAGGCTTTTCCGGCTCCCGAAGCCCATCGTTTGGCCCGGCGGCTGGAAATTTATCATACACCCCGGAATGGCAGTTGGTTAAATGTCGCCGAAATTGAACTGAGTATTTTATCCAAGCAATGTTTGGCCCGAAGGATCGCCACCAAAGAAGCGCTGCACCGGGAGATAGAAGCCTGGCAAAAAGAGCGAAATCAGACCGCATCTCGGGTAATCTGGAAATTTGCCACCGGCGATGCCCGCCTCAAATTAAAACATCTTTATCCGGTTTTTGAAATGGCTTGACCTCCAGAATTCCCCCACACTTTCTGAGAGTTAGTTGGGAGCGATCGCCCGTTTGGTGTTGTCCCTTTGACGCGATCGCTTGTTTCTTGCTGTCCGTTTTCGGCGATCGCCCGTTTGGTGTCGTCCTTTTGACGCGATCGCCTGTTTTGTGCTGTCCGTTTTCGGCGATCGCCTGATAGTTTTTGAGGGTCACTGTTTGTGGAGCATACTAAAGCAGCAAATTAGCCGAAACGGTCTACTACTAAACCGACTACTAAACCGACTACTAAACCGACTAGACCGACACATCTTAAACGGTGGGTTACGGCGGATTTCTAGATGGCTTTCACAGCATAGGTTGAAGCCGCCTAACCCACCCTACGAATCAAGCACATTTTTAGCCGTGTTGGTCCACTACAATTGACAATTCTGGAGATCCGATCGCTTCAAAAACCCGGCCAAGAGGCGATCGCGTCCGTGGATTTGACCCGGTGCATCCCCGCTTCCGCAAAGCGTCGGAAAGCGGCTTCCGCCGGTTGGGAAAAGTCCACCGCGTCGGGAACCACCACCGGGGACGTGCAGTCGTCCAACAGGTAAATCCGCCCCGCCAAATTCGGGTCGCGATCGCGGATTTCGGTCAGCAAATCTTCCACCGTCCAGGCGACGCAGTGACTCTTCGCCTGCCCCGCCACAATCAGGCGATCGAACCCCAGTAATTTATCGATCAAGGATTGATTTTTTTTGCCGATCGCCTCCCCATTACTGGCTTGTAAAACCTCCGGTTGCAGGGCCGAATAATTCTCCGTCAGGGGATGTTGGCCCTTGAGTTCCAGGTGAGTCTGGCTGTGGCGGGCGATATTGTGAAAAAAGATCGCCTCCTCCACCGCCGACACCAATGCATGGCCGATGCCACCGAGGATGCCGTGGTAGGGCCAGATGGTGAGGGGGAAGCGTCCGCCGTCGCCCAACTCGCGGGTGTAGTGGCGGGCGTGCTCTCCCAGGGCCTCCAGACTCCAACCTTTGATATTGGGGGCGATCGCCGGATTGACCCGCCAGCGGCCTTTCTCGACGTCCTCATCGGTGATGACGGTGGTTCCGGGTTGGGGGTGCTCGCCGCAATCGTCCACCCAGAAAATCGGGTGGAAAATCTGCGTGGGGGTGTGGGTGTCCATCGTGACGACAATTTCCGCGATCGCCCCTAAATTGTGGTAGATAAATTCGCATAGTCGCCGGTTGTCTTCCACCGCCCCCCCGACGAATAACTCGAAACCGGGGAGGCAGAAGGTATTCTGGACGTCGATCGCCAACAAACCGATCCGCATCTCGTCTTCCGCCGCCGCCTTGATTTCGTGTTGTCCGGCCCAATTGCGGGCGTCCGTCGCCCGCTGCTGGTAGGGGACTTTCCACACCTCCCCGACGCGGTGGGGGTCGAAGTGGGGGGGAATCGGCAGGGTGGGCGCAATTTCTAATACCATTATTCTTAGATGCTCGCGATCGCTATTCCGGTTGAAAGGGAGGACGTTCAGTTGCTCAGATTGTCTCCGATTTTAGCCCCGTTTCGGAAATTTTGCGTCCGCCGTCGGATCGGTTTTCTACTCCTATTTTTCATCGCCGGGATCGCGATCGCCAGTTGCGGTCCCTCCGTCGGGCAAGTCCGCAACCTGGAAGCCGGCGAAGGGGAACAGATTATCATTTTGGGCGATAGCATCGCGTCGGGATACGGCGTCGCGTCGGAACAAGCTTTCCCCGCCGTCCTCAGCGATAAACTGAACGTCCCCATCCTCAACCGGGGGGTGGCGGGGGATACCACCGCGATGGGACTGAAGCGGCTGGAAGCGGACGTGCTCGACGAAAACCCCTGGCTGGTGATGGTGGAGTTGGGGGGGAATGATTACCTGCGGCAAGTTCCCATCACCGAAGCCGAGGAAAACCTGCGAACAATTCTTACTCAAATTCAAGATAAAGGGGCGATCGCGGTGATTTTGGGGGTGTACGCCGATCGCATCGGCGGGGATTATAAAAGAATGTTTGAAAGCCTCGCGAAGGAGACGCGATCGTATTTGATTCCCGATTTGTTGAAGGGTGTCGTCGGCAATCCCAAACGCCGGCAGGATGATGTTATCCACCCCAACGCCGCGGGGCATAAATTTATCGCTGATCGCGTTTATACAGACCTGCAACCGCTTCTGAAACGGGCGACTATTCCCGAATCATTGGCGGCGATAAAAATGGCAGAATAATCTCGAATTTTGCCTCCGATGTCAACCGCATATTTGCATCCGCAGATTACGCAGATTACGCAGATTTATTATTCTTTGATTTGCCGATTTTTGGGGGGGATTAACAATCGATGTCATACCTGTGTTTTTTGTCTTTTTAATGGATGAAAAAACTGTCGTGAAATCTGTCCGCACTAGGTCGCTTGAAAAAAACTGAATCAGACCCTGAAATTTTGACTTCCCCGATCCGAAGTATTTAAACCAAACCCGATCGCAGGGCGACGACGGCTACCTGAACGCGATCGTCCACCGCCAATTTATTCATGATGCCGCGGACGTGGGTTTTGATGGTGTTGGGACTTAAATACAGTTCTTCGGCAATTTCTGGGTTGCTTTTGCCTTCCACCATCAATTTTAAAACTTCCAATTCCCGGGGGGATAGGGTTCCCAGGTTGGTTTGGGGGGCCGGGGGTTTGAGATGTTCCATCACCAGGCGGGCGACTTGGGGATCGAGATAGGTGGCCCCTTCGTAAGCGGCATCCATCGCGGCAATGAGGCGATCGATACTTGCCCCTTTGACGCAGTAGGCATCGGCCCCACTCGACAAGGACGCGATCACTTCCGTTTCGGCGGTGTGAGACGTCAGCATCACCACCCGAATTTCCGGAAATTGTTCTTTGATCTGTTTGGTGGCGGCGATTCCATCCAGGCGGGGCAGGCCGATATCCATAATTACGATATCCGGCTTTTTCTCCTTCGCCGCTTCTACACCGAGATAACCATCTTCGGCAATACCCACCAGGGTAATATTGGGACAGTCTGACAAAGCCTGTTCCAACCCCAGTTGCATCATCGGATCGTCTTCGACAATTAGAACGCGCATTATTGTTTGGGAAAGTGTTAAATGACTAGAAAGGACAACATTGACCGAGTTTCATGAATCCGGGTCTGAAGTTCTATCTTACCTGTTACATTTCACCCCCAAACTTAAATTTTACCGGACTTTCAAGACCCGCACCGATTCTCCGGCCCGGACGTGGGTCTGCCCGATGGGAAGCACGGCTAGGGCGTCGGTTTGGGCGAGGTTGATCAGGTTTCCGGAATTTTGGCTTCCCGGGGCGAGGGCGAATTCTATTTCGCCGTCAACCGATCGCAGCTTGCCCCAGAGGTAGGTTTCTCGCTTGCCGCCCGATCGCAACTCGTGACGCGATCGCACCTGCATCCACTGCGGACGCCAAAACGATTCGGCGAGTCCTGATCGCTTCTTCAAAGCCGGTCCGACGAACCGCCAGCACGTCACCAAGGCGGACACGGGGTTTCCCGGCAGGCCGAAATAGGAACAGTTGGGGAAGGTGGCGAAGGTGAGGGGTTTGCCCGGTTTCACCGCCACGGACTGGACCCCAATTTTTCCCCCCAACTCGGATAGCAGTTTCGGAATATGATCATACTCCCCCACGGACACCCCGCCACTGGACAATACCACATCCGCCGTCAGAATGGCCTTGGCGATCGCGGATTTGAGGGCCTCCGGGCGATCGGGGATGATGCCGAGGCGGACGGGTTCGGCCCCCATTTGTTGAACCCAAGCCGCCAACCCGTACTGGTTGGAGTCCACCAACTGTCCCGGACCGAGGGGGCGATCGGGCCGGACCAGTTCATTTCCCGTCGAAAGCAGGGCCACCCGCAGGGGGCGATAAACGGGGACCCGCAAACACTGGGCAGCCGCCAACACCGCCATTTCCGCCGCCCCCAACACAATGCCCCCCGGCAGCAGGGGTTCTCCGGCTTTGTAATAGGAACCCCGGTGGCGGACGAAGGCCCCGGATTCCGGTGTGGCGAGGATTTGGACGCGATCGCCATTTCGCCGCGTTTCCTCCTGCATGACAACGGTATCGGCCCCCTCCGGCAGGCAGGCACCGGTAAAAATTCGCGCCGCCTGTCCGGGTTGCAGCGTCTTTTTGGGGGAAGAGCCCGCCGGAATTTCTTCGACGATCGCCAAATCGGCGGGACGTCCGGCTAGATCAGCGTGTCGCACCGCGTAGCCGTCCATCGCCGAGTTATCCCAGTGGGGAAAGTCCAGGTCGCTGGTGACGGGGGCGGCAAGAATGCGTCCCGACGCCACTTCCAGACTCACCGCTTCCATATCCGCCTCGTCGGGGACGGACACCTGTTCTAAAATAATCGATTCTGCTTCTTGAACTGATAACATAAATGCGAATTAGTCGTTCCTCAATCAGTGAATCATAGAAATTGTCAAGACATGGGAGAGGGCGAATACCATTCGCCTCGACCATCTCAACTTCCCACACTCCCATTCTTCCAACGATAGCGGAGCAATTCAATCTGCGCCATCTGCGCCATCTGCGGATTGCCCCCACCCTTCCTGTATGATTGCAATTGAACCCAAAAATTTCACTGTACAAATTATGACAGAATCCGATCTCGAAATGGAAACTAAGGGTTTGACCGCCGAACAGCACCGCCAGAAGATGCAACGGCGCAAGGAAATTCAAGACCAGCGGGTGGCGGAGCGATCGCTCGAAAAGGGATTGATTATCGTCCACACCGGCAACGGCAAGGGGAAAACCACCGCCGCCTTGGGGATGGTGCTGCGATCGCTCGGCCACGGTTACAAGGTGGCGATCGTCCAGTTCATCAAAGGGGCCTGGGAACCGGCGGAAAAAGCCGCTTTTTCTAAGTGGCCGGATCAGTTACAATTCCACGCCTTGGGGGAGGGGTTTACTTGGGAAACCCAAGACCGCGATCGCGACATTCAAAAAGCTCAAGATGCCTGGGAATTGAGCCGCTCTTTGATCGCCGATCCCGACATCAAATTGGTCCTCCTCGATGAAGTTAACATCGCCATGAAATTGGGCTATCTCCCCGTCGAAACCGTCCTCGCAGGACTCGAAGAAAAGCCGGAAGATTCCCACGTTATTTTGACGGGGCGCGGAGCCCCCAAAACCCTGATTGAACGGGCGGACTTGGTGACCGAAATGACCTTGGTTAAACATCCGTTCCGCGAACAGGGCGTCAAGGCTCAACCGGGCATCGAATTTTAACATATTTTGTTGTTGGGCTTTAGCCCCTTTCGGTAGCCCTAAAGCCTAACAACTTACTTTAGGAGGATTTTTCAGCCATGTATGATTTTGCGATCGTCGGGGGTGGAATCGTCGGCCTCTCCACGGCCTATGCGTTGACAAAATACCACCCGGATGCCCAAATTATCGTCCTGGAAAAGGAGAGTAAATGGGCGTTTCACCAAACCGGAAATAATAGCGGGGTCATTCACTCCGGAATTTATTACAAACCGGGGAGTTTGAAAGCGACCCTCTGTCGGGAAGGGTGCCGCTCGATGGTCGAGTTTTGCGAAGAACAGGGCATCGACTACGACGTTTGCGGGAAGGTGATCGTGGCGACGGAACCGGAAGAACTGCCCCTGCTTGAAAATCTCTATCAGCGGGGTTTAGACAATCAAATTCCCGTCGAAAAAATCGGCCCGGAAGCGGTGCGGGAAATCGAACCCCACGTCCGCTGTTTGGAAGCCATTAAAGTCAATTCTACCGGCATTGTAAGCTACGGTCAAGTCTGCCAAAAATATGCAGATTTGGTTCAGGAAAAGGGGGGAGAACTGCGGTTGAATACCAAGGTTGATAAAATTATCGAAACCTCTGATGGGTTAGTCTTGGAAACCAATCGGGGGGAATTTAAAACTCAATTTATGGTCAACTGTGCCGGACTGTACAGCGATCGCGTCGCCGAGTTGGGCAAGGTGAACCCCCCCGCCAAAATCATCCCATTTCGGGGGGAATATTACGAACTTGTCCCCGAGAAACGCTATCTAGTCAAAAACTTAATTTATCCCGTCCCTAACCCCGATTTCCCCTTTTTGGGCGTGCATTTTACCCGCATGATTGACGGTTCGGTGCACGCCGGTCCGAACGCGGTTTTGAGTTTGAAGCGGGAGGGTTACAAAAAAACGGATGTTGATTTCGCCGAATTGATGGAAATTCTCACCTATCCGGGACTGTGGAAATTGGCCGCAAAATACTGGAGTGACGGGGTGGAAGAAATCGTGCGATCGTTCAGCAAGGCGGCTTTCGTGCGAAGTTTGCAGCGGTTGATCCCGGAAGTGCAGCCGGAAGATGTCATCCCCACCCATGCCGGCGTCCGTGCCCAGGCGTTGATGAAAGATGGGGGTTTGGTGGACGATTTCTTAATCGTTGAAGGGCCGCGGGCTATGCACGTCTGCAACGCCCCCTCGCCGGCGGCGACGGCTTCTTTGGAAATCGGAAAAGCGATCGCCCAAAAAATACCCGAACTGCCCAATTTGCAAGCTCCCGTAGAAGCGTAATTTATCATTGTCCGCGTAGCACGGGCTTCTAGCCGGTCACAGGCAGGATGCCTGTGCTACAATTTTAAAAATCCCATTCCTCAAACAATTCCGCAACTGATACCGAAAATCCCGGAACCACCGCTTCGCCCTCCAAATTATCCTGGGGACGCCGGAAGCCGTCGGGCTCGGCGGAATGGTAAATTAACACATATTTCTCGTCGGGATGGATGAGCCAAAGCAGGCGAGTTTCGTTCTCAAAATATTCGACAATTTTTTCGTGTAATTCCTCGACGGTGTTGTTGGGTGAAAGAATTTCTACAGCCAAATCGGGGGAACCTTGAAAAAATCCCCTCGGGGGACGTTTTAAGCCCTGCAATCGTTCTTTTGCAACGAAGGAAATATCCGGCGATCGCCGATTCCCATCTTTGAGAGTAAATGCGGTACTCGAATCGCAGACAATTCCCAGCTTATTCTGTCTGACATAAATAGCCAGAAGTCCCCCCAATAACGAGCCAATTCCGCCATGCTCCATCCCCGAATTGCCCATATCTAGCAACTCCCCATCCACCAACTCATAGCGGCGCTCATCTTTGGACAACGCCATAAATTCTTCATCTGTCCAAATCTTTTTTTCGGTCGAAGTTGCCATCAAAAAACCTCCGAAAACTGTCGAATTAACAGGGGAGATATTGTCTCCCCTTTTGCTCAACTTACCGCCGCCACTTCAACGGATTTTTCCGGGCGCGATCGCCGCCCCTTCAAAACCATCGGAATGCCCCCTCGCGCCGCGAGGGTGACGCCCCGCCGAGACGCTTTCGGAGGTTTCGAGTCCGCCCAAGCCAACTCATAATTTAACATCACCGTCGCCAGCGTTAATTTCATTTCATATTGTGCCAACGCCATGCCGATACACTGGCGGGAACCGCTGCCGAAGGGCAGGTATTCGTAGGGGGAATATTTTCGCTCCAAAAATCGCTCCGGTTTGAACTGTTCGGGTTCGGGATAAATTGACGGGTTGCGGTGGAGGAGATAAATGCAACCGACAACTGTCGTTCCGGGTTCGAGGTGGTAGCCCATCAACTCCACGGGTTGAGTTGTAACCCGGGGAAATGTGATCATTGCAACGGGGTAAATTCGCAGGCTTTCCTGACAGACTGCGCTCAAATAAGGCAGGCGATAAATGGTCATCGGATCGGCGTTTGGGGGCAATGTTGCCAACTCCGACAACAGGCGATCGCGCACTTCCGGGAGTCGGTTCACCCAGTACAAAGACCAGGCCATTGCGGTGGCGGTGGTTTCGTGTCCCGCAAATAAAAGCGTCAGCAATTCGTCCCGCAATTCTTCATTCGTCATGGGTTGGCCGTCTTCGTCCCGCGCCGCCATCATCAAACTGAGAATATCGGTGCGATTTGCGTCGGGACTTTGCCGACGTTCCTCGATTTCTGTAAATAGCAATTCGTCGATTTCCTGTCGCAACCGCCGGAACCGTCCCCAGGGACTCCAAGCCCCCAAATCTCGTTGCAAAAATGGGAAAAATAACAGGCTGGCACTCAGGGGAGAATCGACCACTTTGGAGAGGTTTCCAGTCAGTTCTTTGAGGCGATCGTAGCGCGTTCCTTCGTAAACTCCAAACACGGCCTGAAGGATCACCGCCAGGGAAATTTCCTGCATGGAATCCCGCGCCCGGAACGGTTTCCCAACCTCCCAGCGATCGCCCACTTTTCGGGTCAAGTTGCAGATCAATTGTCCATAATTGAACATCCGTTCGCCGTGGAAGGGCGGCATCAACAATTTGCGCTGGCGCCGGTGCGCTTTGTCTTCCAGCAGGATCACGGATTTATCCCCCACCAGGGGCTCCAAGATGCCGTTTACGGAACCAGGAGCCCTCAATTCTTTAGTATCGTGAGTGAGGATATATTGGATAGCTTCCGGATGAGATACAAAAATCAGGTTGCGACACCCCGCCCCGATCCGCGTGGCGAAAATATCTCCATATTTCCGGGCGCAGGTGTTCATATAATCGACGGGATCGGCGATCCACTGCAATTCTTGAATCAAGTGAGAAGTTTTCGGACCGTTAATCTGTTTCACGTTCATAATTATTTTCCCGGCTGTTGCATCATTCTTCACCCCCAGTTTAAATAATAATTACGAAAATTGTCGATCCGTTGTTGCGCTTTAGCGCCTCAAATCCCGCATCTCCTAACTCTCCGCCCGAGATGGGTTAAAATAATCGTAAATTTGTCGGGCTAACTTGGGACCGATGCCGGGAACTTCCGCCAGTTGTTCCGATGTCGCTATGCGAATATAATCGAGGGAGCGAAAGTGCGCCAGGAGCAATTTTTGGCGGTGGTGTCCGAGTCCGGGAATCTCGTCGAGGCGCGATCGCTTCATCCGTTCGCTGCGTTTGTTGCGGTGGAAACTGACGGCAAATCGGTGCGCTTCGTCCCGCAGCCGCCGCAACAGTTGCACCCCGGGCTGTTCGAGGTCTGTTTCCAAAGGTAAAGACTCGCCGGGAAGAAAAATTTCCTCCCGCCGCTTCGCCAAACCGATCACTTTTAACGCTTCCAAAATATCGAGATCTCGCAAGACTTCTACCACCGCAGATAGTTGACCTTTGCCACCGTCAATGACGACTAAATTGGGTTTATCTTGCTGTTCGGAATGGCGATAATCTCGGAATCGGCGGGCAAGCACTTCGGCCATGCTGGCGAAGTCGTCCGATCGCCCCGATCGCACGTCGGGATTTTTAATTTTATAGTGGCGGTAGTGCTGTTTTGCCGGCAAACCGTCGATAAAAACCGCCCGGGAAGCCACGGCATCTGACCCCTGAATGTGGGAGATATCGTAACATTCGACGCGGTGGGGTAACTCGGGCAAATCGAGAATTTCCGCGAGATCTTGCAGGGCCGCAGTATTGCGATCGCCCATCTTTTGCACCCTCGCCAACTCGTATCCAGCGTTGCGTTCCACCATCTCGATCAACTCGGCTTTGGTCTGCCGTTGGGGGGTCACAAACGTCACTTTTCGACCCCGGCGATCGCCCAGCCAGTCCGCTAACATGGATTCGTCGGGTATATCATATTGTAACAGAATTTCGCCGGGAATTTCCACATCATCGACCGTCCGATAATGTTCCTCCAAAACCCGCTGCAAGATCGCCCCCAACTCCGCAGAAGTCAGCCCAGATTCGCCATTGTCAAAACGGGAAACTTCAGCCACAAATCCCAACCGTCCCACTAATTGACCAGCGCGAATTTGGAACAGTTGGACGCAGGCTTGTTTGTCATCCGCGGCTAATGCGATCGCGTCCCGAGAAACGCGATCGTCGGGGAGGGATACTTTCTGATCCGCATTTAAGGACTGCAAACCCTGGATGCGATCGCGCAATCTCGCCGCTGTTTCAAAGTTCAACTCCGCCGCCGCTTCCTCCATTTGGACTCTCAAGGTTTCGATCAGTTCCCCCGTCCGCCCCTGAAACACCATCGCCACTTTTTCAACAATTTTTCGATAGTCTTCCGGGGAGATCATCTGCTGGCAAACCCCCGGACATCTGCCGATATCGTAGTTTAAACAGGGGCGATCTTTGAACAGCGGTTTGGGACGCTGGCGCAGGGGAAATAACCGCTTCACCAACTGCAATGTCGTCCGCAGCAGCCCGGTGTCAACGTAGGGGCCGTAGTAGCGATCTCTGGGGTTCCCTAACCGCCGTTTTCGGGTGATGAAAATGCGGGGATATTCTTCAGACCAGGTGATGCAGAGGTAGGGATATTTTTTGTCGTCTTTGAGTAAAACGTTGAAGTGCGGCTGGTGGCTTTTCACCAGGTTGGCTTCCAATGCCAGGGCTTCCGCTTCGGTGTCGGTGACGATAAATTCGATGTCGGCGACCTGTTGCACCATCAGGCTGATGCGGTGGCTGTGGTGGTGGCGATCGCGAAAGTAGGATCTCACCCGCGATCGCAGTTTTTTGGACTTGCCGATATAGAGAATATTGTCCCCACTGTCCCGCATCAAATAGACACCCGGAACCGGCGGTATTTCTTTCAACCGATTTTCCAGGCGATCGGGATCTTTGACCAAGGGTTGAGTTTGGAGAGTCGGCATTAAAATCGAAGTTGAGATACAGAATTTTTGGACATTTATATTCTAACAATTTTCGCCATCAATTGTCTTGCATAACGGGTCAAAATGTTATATAATTTTGAATGAAAGTGAACGAAAAATTTTCATTTTAAATCAAACGATGGGTTCGTTGTTGCGCTTCAGCGCTTCTGAGGGACTCAAGCCCAACAACGGGCGATGTCTGAGTATTAATACTCACGATTTGGCGGCGACCCTCCACCATATCCGTTTGTCAACCTTCCGATTTGGAAAACTTATCGATCGCTCCGGAATCCCGAAAAATTTCTGCAATTTTGTTTTACCTGATGCAATTGTAAATTGCGTTAACGGCTACCCTCAGACCAGTTGACTCTCCGAGTCACGCCAAGTCAACCCGGGGGGGGATAGTCATTGCTTCTCATAAATGTTAAAATTCGTAACATACCATTGAGCAATGTAAACATCCTGACATTCATCCGGAGTTGGCCGGCCAACCCGGTGGGTTCTAGACGACAGGAAAGCGCAACTGCCCGCCCGCTTTCCTTAACAGCTCAAGGTATGGGCTTAATTCGTCAGACCTTTATTTAAAGAATGAGGTATCCAGCGGGAGATGAGCCATGACAACTGCTAAAACCTCGGACACAGACTCAGTTCGTGCCTATCTGCGAGAAATTGGTCGCGTTCCCTTGCTGACCCACGAGCAAGAGATTCTCTATGGAAAGCAAGTCCAACGGGCGACCGCTTTGCAAGACAAACGAGACAAACTTGCCAAACGACTGGGCCGCGAACCGAGCGATGCAGAATGGGCGGAGGATGTCAAGTTATCCGCCCACGAACTCAAGCAGATCCTGCACCAGGGTCAAACCGCCAAGCGCAAGATGGTGGAGGCTAATCTCCGCCTCGTCGTGTCCGTCGCCAAAAAATATATCAAGCGCAACGTGGATCTGTTGGACTTGATTCAGGAAGGTACCATCGGAATGCAGCGCGGCGTGGAGAAGTTCGACCCCACCAAGGGCTACCGATTTTCCACCTACGCCTACTGGTGGATTCGCCAGGCGATCACCCGGGCGATCGCGGAAAAGGGCCGCACCATCCGCCTGCCGATCCACATCACGGAAAAACTCAACAAAATCAAGAAAGCCCAGCGACAACTGGCGCAAGAACTCGGGCGATCGGCCACCATCAACGAACTCGCCGACGAATTGGATTTGACTCCGAAACAAATTCGCGAGTATCTCGAACGGGCGAGACTTCCCCTGTCTTTAGATTTGCGAGTCGGGGACAACCAGGACACGGAATTGGGCGACCTGTTGGAAGATCCCAACACCTCCCCCGAGGAATTCGCCCTCAATTCGTCCCTGCGATCGGATTTGGAGTCGCTGATGGCCGACCTCACCGAACAGCAGAGACAGGTGTTGGCCCTGCGCTTCGGGTTGGAGGACGGACAGACGTTGACGTTGGCCAAAATCGGCGATCGCCTCAACATCAGTCGGGAACGGGTGCGCCAGATCGAGCGGGAGGCCCTGACCAAACTCCGCAAGCGCAAGCAGGACATGAACGACTATCTGGCGAGTTAGCCGTCAATCTCGGATTGAAAATTCCATCACATTAACCATTTTCAATCAACTTTAAATTGGGGACCGGGGAAACGGGCGATGTCCGAATACCCGGTCCCGATCGCTTTTGATGTCCGATCCCCCAAATCCCCCTCGCCAAGGGTAATTATAGCAACGAGCGCTCGTGTGTTTACAGTTTCGCTTTGGGGACAAAACTCGAAAGCCTGATTTCAAGGGAATTTCCAATCCCTACACCCGACACCCTACACCCTACACCCTACACCCGCGCGCAGCGCTATATCAATTATCAATTGTCAATTATCAATTATCAGAAGTGGGGTTTTCGGCCAATTGAGTTCGGTTTTTCGGACTTAAGGTTTCCGACCGATTTGCTAAATTATAAATAAGCAACAAATCGAACTCCGACAAGCGCCAATTCCGCATAATCCCCGCGAACACAAGCATTTGAACCGATCGCACGGTGGAGGTGTACCGATGAATCGACCCGAACATCAAAACTCAGAATTTTTTACCGCAGACACCCAAAACGGCCCGGACTTACTCTGGCAATACGTCCAATCCATGAGCCCGGAAACCATCTCCCAACTCTCCAAACCCACTTCTCCGGAAGTCTTCCAGGTGATGGAACGGAACATCGTCGGGCTCTTGGGCAATCTCCCCCCCGAACACTTCGGCGTCAGCGTCACCACCAGCCGGGAACACCTGGGACGCCTGTTGGCTTCGGCGATGATGAGCGGCTATTTTATCCGCAACGCCGAACAGCGGATGGCCTTCGAGCGATCGCTGCACGGAATCGGGGTTGCCGACAGCGAAGATTCGTGACATGATTTTTAATCGATCGGTCGCGTTTTAGAAGTCACTTTGTCCCACCGCAACCATTCCGCCGATCCGGTCAACCCCACCTGGGAGTTGCCGGATTTTGACGTTTTAGAATTGAGGCGATCGCTCCTGAATTGGTATCGACGGCAGGGGCGAGATCTGCCCTGGCGCCGCAGCCGCGAACCCTATCAGATCTGGATCGCCGAAATCATGCTTCAACAAACCCAGGTCAAAACTGCCTTGCCCTATTACCAAAGGTGGCTCAACCAATTTCCCACCCTGGAAACCCTCGCGGAAGCGGATTTGCAACAGGTTTTGAAAGCATGGCAAGGGCTCGGATATTACGCCCGGGCTCGGAATCTACACGCCTGTGCCCAAACCCTGGTAAGGGAGTATAATAGCACTTTCCCCGATACTTTAGAAGATGTGTTGAAATTGCCGGGAATCGGTCGCACCACGGCCGGCGGCATCCTGAGTTCGGCCTTCGATCTGCCGATCTCGATCCTTGACGGCAACGTGAAGCGAGTCCTGTCCCGACTGATCGCCCTACCCGTCCCCCCCAAACGGGGGTTAAAATGCCTCTGGGCGCTTTCCGATCGCCTCGTCGATCCCCCCCATGCGCGGGACTTCAACCAGGCCTTGATGGACCTGGGAGCGACCCTGTGCACCCCAAAAGCGCCCGAGTGTCCCCGGTGTCCCTGGAAAGATAGCTGTCAGGCCAATTTATTAAATCTGCAATCTGAAATTCCCATGCGAGAAGCCTCATCCCCCCTTCCCCACAAGTTCATCGGCGTCGCCGTCATCTGGAACGATCGCGGACAAATTTTGATCGACCGGCGCCCCGCCAAGGGACTCCTCGGGGGTCTGTGGGAATTTCCCGGCGGCAAAATCGAACCGGGGGAAACTGTCGAAGACTGCATCCGGCGAGAAATTGAAGAGGAAATCGGCATCGCGATCGCCGTCGAAGACCACCTGATCACCCTCGAACACGCCTACACCCACTTTCGCGTCACATTACAGGTTTACCACTGTCGCCACCTCAGCGGCGAACCCCAGGCGATCGAATGCGACGAAATTCGCTGGGTAACATTAGATGAAATCGATCGCTTTCCCTTCCCCAAAGCCAACGAAAAAATTATCGCAGCTTTGCGGGAGGGAGTGGGGAATAGGTAATCGGAAATTGAAGCCCCCAGAATTGGGGGTTTGGGGGCCAGTCCGGTCATCGGAAATTGAAGCCCCCAGAATTGGGGGTTTGGGGGCCAGTCCGGTCATCGGA
>JBNGCR010000060.1:0-9122 GCA_050045915.1 Limnospira sp. | reverse complement strand
GCCAGTCCGGTCATCGGGAATTGAAGCCCCCAGGATTGGGGGTTTGGGGGCGAGTCCGGTCATCGGGAATTGAAGCCCCCAGAATTGGGGGTTTGGGGGCCAGTCCGGTCATCGGGAATTGAAGCCCCCAGAATTGGGGGTTTGGGGGCCAGTCCGGTCATCGGGAATTGAAGCCCCCAGGATTGGGGGTTTGGGGGCGAGTTTCACTTTTCACTGATTAAACCGGAACGCCGGGGGCGTTGTGAAACACCGGCAGGGTGAAGTGGAAGCAACTCCCCTCACTCAAGGCGGAATCGACCCAAATTTGGCCGTAGTGGGCATGGATGATCCGCTGACACAAAGATAAACCGATGCCGTATCCATCCTGGGATTCGTCCCGTTCCAGGCGGAAGCGATCTTGGAAAATGCGATCGCGGTTCTCCTCGGGGATGCCCGGACCGCTGTCGCAGATGCTCACCTGCACTTTTTGGGTGGTGCGGTGCAGGATAGAAACCTCGATCGTACCCCCTTTCGGAGTATACTTGATCGCATTATCCAGCAAATTGACCAATACCTGGCGGATGCGATCGCGATCGGCGTAAACCTGCGGCGTGTCGCCGGGCAGGTCGGTTTTCAGTTGCAGGGATTTGGCAACAAATTGATCGTGAAATTCCGCGAGTACCTCCTGGAAAAATTCCACTAAGGAGAGTTGGTTGGGCTGGAGTTGCAGTCGGGAACTCTGGCCTGTCGCCGTTTGCAGGATATTGGTGATCATGCGATCGATGGTGCGGATCTGGCTGCGGGCCTGTTGGATCAGCCGCGATTTCAGGGCGGGGGTAATTTTTCCGAGGTTGCCCTCCTTCGGCACCTGGGAGGCTTCCAGGGTTTCGAGGGCCAGAGATGCCGCCGTGAGGGGGCTGCGGAGATCGTGAGCCAAAATTTCGATGATGCGATCTTTGAAACTGAGTTGCTGTTGCAACTGTTCTTTGTCCTGTTTCAGGCGGAAAACTTCGTCGCTGAGTCGGATCAGTTCCGCAACGTAGTTGATGGAGGCGACGGAATTGTAAGCGGGAGTGGAACCGTTGGGTTGGGATTTCAGTTGGATGGGGTAGCGATCGAGCGATCGCACCCACCGCGGCCACCAGTCGTCCAGTTGAGCCATGATATCGCTGCCGGCTAAAATGTGTCGGGGTTCCGGGTGGATCTTCACCAGGGCGGGAGTCGCCACCAATTTAAAGTGTTCGGCCAGGTAAGGCTGCTCCCCGACATCGATAATTTGCAGTTCAAAGCGATCGGGCGGTTCGAGTTGGTCGAGATACTGCCGGATCTGCCGAACTTGTTCCTCGGAACTGGGGCGGCGATCGACGAACAGCAAGAGCTGTAAAACAGCTTCGGGGGACGTGGAACTGTTGGGAGTGACTTGCATGAAGTACTCTGATAGGGGCAGAAGACCGGAGGGATTCGAGTCCACTGGAGATATAGAAGAGCTAGAACGCGATACTAACACTTACCTTCTAGTTTAATTTAATATCTGCTTTAGATTTTAACCTGTTGTTCCGGACGATGGGTATCTTGGATAACGGATTCGAGATCCGATGGCTGACATCTTGGGAAAGTCCCGAAATGTGAGATAGTAGGAATTTGGCATCAATGGGGGCGTGGAGTCCAGGAGGCGGAGGCAGCGGAGGCGATGTAACCCGTGTGTCCCCCTATTCCCTATTCCCTATTCCCTATTCCCTCCTTCCCCCGACTCCCCATTTTTCACAATCAACGAGGTGGATCGGTCATGTGGGTAAGTTGGCAGAAAAATCCGTCCCTGAAACTGGTGGTGGGAAGTGCGATCGCCTTTTTTGCGATCTGCACAGCCCTGATCGGACACCGCTACTTCAGCTTCTATGCCTCCTACGACCAGGGCATTTTCAACCAGGTGTTTTGGAACGGCATCCACGGGCGGTTTTTTGAGAGTTCCCTCTCCTCGGCCCTCTCCACCAACGTCGTCCACAACGGCGAATTCCCAGACGTTTCCTACCACCGTCTCGGACAGCATTTCACCCCCGCTTTACTCCTGTGGCTACCCATTTACGCCTTATTTCCCTCCCCCTTCACCCTCAGCGTGTTACAGGTAACGCTGGTGACGGCGGCGGGGATCGTCCTCTACATTCTGGCCCGAGAGTATTTGGAACCGCCACTCTCGGCTTTAATTGTGGTCAGCTTTTACGGTGCCAACGCGGTTATCGGTCCCACCCTCGCCAATTTCCACGATGTTTCCCAAATTCCCCTGTTCGTCTTCACCCTGCTTTTGGCGATGGAAAAGGGCTGGTGGTGGCTGTTCTGGATTTTTTCGGTTCTGATTTTGGGGGTGCGGGAAGACTCCGGGGTGGTGTTGTTCGGGGTGGGAGTTTACATGGTCCTCAGCCGCCGATTCCCCCGCCGCGGATTAATTATTTGCATTCTCAGTTTCGGTTATATGCTGGTTCTGACCAACCTGATCATGCCCCTATTTTCAGCCGATATCTCGGAACGGTTCATGATGGAGCGGTTCGGCCAGTACGCGGACGGGGACGAAGCCTCGACCCTGGAGATTATTTGGGGAATCCTCAGCAATCCCTTCCGGCTGATCCGAGAACTGTTTACGCCCTTTTTTGGGACGATTAAGTATCTTTTGGGCCAGTGGTTGCCGCTGGCGTTCGTCCCGGCTATAGCCCCCGCATCTTGGGCGATCGCCGGATTTCCCCTTCTCAAGTTATTTTTGGCGAAGGGAATGTCGGTTTTGGCGATCACGATCCGCTATGCCATGACGGTGGTTCCCGGTCTATTTTACGGCACGATTCTCTGGTGGGCCGATCGCCAGAAACAACACCCGGAAGCCTCCCTCCCCTCCCCCCAATTCCGCCGCTTTTGGATCGGCTGCATCGCCCTATCTCTGGTCTTTACGCTGACATCCAATCCCAACCGGACGCTCTATTTTCTGATCCCCGATTCCGTGCGACCCTGGGTTTACGTCCCCCTGACGGAACAATGGCCTCGGGCGGCAACCCTGCGATCGCTCCTGACGGAAATCCCCCCGGATGCCGGCGTCGCCGCCACCACTTACATCGTCCCCCACGTTTCTAGTCGCCGTCAGGTGTTGCGCTTCCCGATGTACCAACTGCACGACGATTCGGGAGAGTTGGTTTCCCTCGATTACATCTTTGCCGACCTGTGGCAACTACAGCGTTACGGGGTCGCTTTTCAGAGCGATCGCGACAAGCTTCGGGAAATTATCGATCGCATCGATTACCTCACCGCGACGGTGGAATACGGGATTCTCCGGTTTGAGGACGGGGTGATTTTGATGCGGCGGGCCGCAGCTTCCGATCTTGATGCGGTGGAGGCTTGGTTGGAGTATCGCGAAACGGTCGTCGGCGATGAGGATTGACACTCCCCCTGGGCTGGTTTGACGACAAACCCATCGGGGCATCAATTGATAGCAGTGCGCGCTCGTATAGTTACAAAACCGATAAAAGGGAGTCGGGAGTCGGGAGTCGGTCGTAGAGAGATTGATCATTCCCAGCGTGTAACCACGCCAGCGCTCGTTGCTATAATCCCGGTCAGTCCCCAACTCCCGGTCTTTCAACTGGGTTTAAAAAATCGACCCGGCCTCCGAGAAGGAAACCGGGTCCCCCGCCACCTCGAAGGGTTCGGATTAATCGTCGGCGTAGACGTAGCGATACAGTTCGCCAGGGTCGGGTTCCGGGCTGTTTTGGGCAAACTCCACGGCCTCGTCGATGGTTGCTTGAACCTGTTTGTCGATCGCCTTCAACTCGTCAGAATCCGCCAAATTGTGTTCCGTCAGATAGGCGGCGAACTTCTTGATCGGATCGCGGGCGAACCAGAACTCCTTCTCTTCGCGATCGCGCAGTTCGTCCGGGTCGGCCAGGGAGTGGCCCCGGAAGCGGTAGGTCAGGGCTTCGATCAGGGTCGGGCCCTCTCCGGCCCGGGCGCGGGCGATCGCCTTTTGAGCCACTTCCCGCACCGCCAGCACGTCCATGCCATCGACCTCGTACCCCGGCATCCCGAAGGCCGGACCCTTCTTGTAAATTTCCGGGTCGGAGGTCGCCCGTTCGTGGGCCATCCCGATCGCCCACTTGTTATTTTCGACCACGAATAAGATCGGCAACTTCCACAGCGTCGCCATGTTCAGACATTCGTAGAACTGGCCGTTATTGCAGGCCCCGTCCCCGAAAAAGCAGGCCGTCACCGTGTCGGCGCTCTCGTCCCCCATCACTTCCCGGCGGTACTTGCTCTGAAACGCTGCCCCCGTCGCTACAGGAATTCCCTCGGCCACGAAGGCGAACCCCCCCAACAGGTTGTGTTCGGCCGAGAACAGGTGCATCGAGCCGCCTCGGCCCTTGGAGCAACCCGTCGCCTTACCGAACAACTCGGCCAGCACTTCCTTAGCCGGAACCCCCGCACTGAGCGCGTGGACGTGATCCCGGTAGGTGCTACAGACGAAATCGCGATCGCGACGCATGGAGCGGATCACCCCCGTAGACACCGCCTCCTGTCCGTTGTAGAGGTGGACGAACCCGAACATTTTGCCCCGATAATACATTTCGGCGCATTTATCTTCAAACAAGCGCCCCAACACCATGTCTTCGTACAGCATCAATCCTTCTTCGCGATCGATGGCCGTCGAATCCGCTTGAAAATTCGGTAACGTGCGTTCCTTAACCATTGCCTTACCTCTGTGAAACTGTGTGCCGTGCGTTCTGAATCGCCGACCGCCACTTTTTAGAGACTATTTTATGCTCTCGGGTCCCCCCTCCCAAAGGCGCGGGGATTTCGGATTCAAACCGCCGCCGCGATCGTCGGGCCGACATCGCCTGACCCCTCCGATCCCAACGGCCTCAGATTGAGTCGCGCCCTTGGCTCAAAATCCCAGCCCGAAACGCCGCCGGCTCCGGAGCCGGACTTTAGATAGATCCCCAATTTTTGGTAAACTGTTCGGAGAGCATGAGCTGCTCCGAACTCCCGACCGTCTGGTGACTGACACTTGGGACTGAGTTAAGTAGAGTCCCTCAGCCGACCGACCGGACATTTGGAGGGAGAGAGTGTTAAGTTTAACACCGACTTGGTGACAACCTTCGTTAATATAAGATAGCTACATCAGTCGCTCGCCGTTGGGGAAGGAGCATCGTGCGTATTCCACTCGATTACTACCGAATTTTAGGCTTACCAATTCAAGCGACTGCCGAGCAGTTAAAGCAGGCGCATCGCGATCGCACCCAACAACTTCCCAGGCGGGAGTATTCTGATGTGGCGATCGACGCCCGCAAGCAGTTGCTCGACGAAGCCTATAGTATTTTGTCCGACCCCGATCGCCGCCAAGCCTACGACATGGGCTTCCTGGCGAAAACCTACGATCCGGACTCCGAACTGCCGGCCCCGGCGGGCGACTCGAACGCGAAAGCGGGTATCTCCCAACCGGAAGCCGATTCCCACAGCCCCAGCATCGAGATCGACGACCGCCAATTTGTCGGCGCCCTACTGATCCTGCAAGAGTTGGGCGAATACGAACAGGTCGTCACCCTAACCCGCCCCTTCCTGGGAACCGGCAACATTGGCCTCAAAGACGGCCGCTTCGGCGACCCCGACCTGATTCTGCCCGATGTCATCCTTACCGTAGCCCTGGCTTACCTCGAACTCGGCCGGGAGCAGTGGCAGCAGGGACAGTACGAAAACGCCGCCACCTCCCTGGAAGCCGGCCAGGATATCCTGCTGCGGGAAAGTCTGTTCGCCAGTCTGCGGGGGGAAATGCAGGCCGACCTCTACAAGCTGCGCCCCTACCGGATTCTGGAACTACTCCAACTCCCTGAAACCAAAGCAGAGGAACGCCGCCGCGGGCTGCAACTGCTGCGGGAAATGCTCCACGAACGCGGCGGCATCGACGGCCACGGGGACGATCGCTCCGGCCTGAGCGTGGAAGATTTCCTCCGCTTCATCCAGCAACTCCGCAGCTCCCTCACCACTACCGAACAGCAAACCCTGTTTGAAACCGAAGCCCGCCGCCCCTCCGCTGTCGCCACCTATCTGGCAGTGTACGCGCTGCTGGCCCAGGGGTTCGCCCGCGCCCAGCCCGCCCTGATCCGCAAGGCTAAGTTGATGCTGATGCAGTTGGGCCGCCGCCAGGATGTCCACTTGGAAAAGGCGGTCTGCTCTCTGTTGCTCGGGCAGACGGAAGAGGCAAGTCGGGCGCTGGAGTTGAGCCAGGAGCGGGAACCGATCGCCTTCATCCGCCAAAACTCCCTCGACTCCCCGGATCTGCTACCCGGGTTGTGCCTCTACGCGGAGCGGTGGCTGCAGGATGAGGTGTTCCCCCACTTCCGCGACTTGCAAAATCAGCCGGTTTCTTTAAAGGACTATTTCGCCAACAAGCACGTCCAATCCTATTTGGAAGCCCTCCCCTCTGAGGTGGGAACCTCCAACGAGTGGGTGGTCGTCCAGCCCCGCCGCGGCGGGGCAACTCAGACCGGAACCCCCGCCCCTTCGACACGGCAACCGGCGAACAGCGGCACTTCGGCAACGGCCTCGACTTATGCCCAAACGGGCCAATCCCCAGGGGGCGCAACGGCGACCCTGACCGCGACGAGTCCGGGAACTGCCGGAGAATCAGGGCGATCGGCGACTTCCACGCCCCCCGTGAAGGTGCCCCCCGTCCAGTCGAATGCTTCGTCTACTACCCTGCAAAAACCAGGAATCTCCCCGGACTCTAACCGCCCTCCTCTCTCGCCACCCCCTTCGGAACCGAATCCGGGAACGGCCACCGCATCGGGTCCCCTCCCTGCGCCGACCATACCTCCCGCGAATGCCAACGCTTCGGGGGGAGGTCGCAACAATAATTCGAGGCGGACTTCCCAGACCAACGACTCGATCAAAGTCAAACGGTTGATTTTGGTCGGTCTAGTCGGGCTGTTCGGAATTTGGTTGCTGTGGACGATTTTGAGCTTCCTGTTCGGTTGGATTGGCAATGCCTTGGATGGGTTAACCGGTCCCCGACTGCGGGGGGAACAACCCCTGGTGGAGTTGGAGCAACCGCCCGTTCCCATTCCGGAAGTCGAACCGGAAAATCCCCTGGCCGGGGAGTTGGATGAAGGGCTGGCCCAACAAGTCCTCCGCAAGTGGTTCGACGCGAAAGCGGGAGCCCTTGGCCCCGAGTATCAGACGGAGATGCTGCGGGAGATTTTGGTCGATCCGGCCCTGAGCCGCTGGGTGACAACCTCGGAAACCCTACAACAGGAGAATGCTTACCGGCGCTATCAGCACGATCTGAGAATTCAGGCGATCGAAGTGGATGAGGACAATCCCAATCAGGGGGTCGTCGATGCCCAAGTGCGGGAAGTCACTCAATTCTATGAGGCGGGTGAAGTGATTAATTCTGGGGACGATACCCTCCAAGTTCAGTATCAATTGGTTCGGGATCAAGGCCCCTGGCGCATCCGCGACTGGCAAGTGATCCGTTAAAACGGGCATCTCCCGTTTCTACTGACGACTCCGGGCGATCGCCCGGGATTTTTTCATGAATTTGGGGGATGGGGCAACGGTTAATATGAAATCCACTTATAGCACGCGCTCGTATAGTTACAAAACCTATAAAAGGGAGTCGGGAGTCGGTATTAGGGAGTCGGGAGTCGAAAGATTGATCATTCCCGGCGTGTAACCACGCCAGCGCTCGTTGCTATAAATACCCAACAATCGAGGGACGCTTGAGACTCCCCCCAGAGCGTCAGGGGTGGGGCGGGCCAATGACCGGATCTGATATAAGCTTCGGTAAAGTTAATTATTAATTATTAATTATTAATTACTTTGTCCCCCTTGTGATCCCAAAATGTCATGAAATCATGACAAATTGATCCCGAAATCCTTATAAAACGGTATATGTACTCATCAAATCCGAATTTCCCCCTTGACCCATCCGAATATTTTCTGCAATATGTTGAGTAAATAAGCGATCCCCCCGATCCCAAAGAAAATCTACAGGGTCATCACCTGTTATTTGCACGAATGGAGATCACCCAACCCATGGCAAAAGAACGACCACCCTTAGAAGAAATGACTTTGCGACAGTTACGCAAGGTGGCGAGTGAATACGGTATTTCTCGCTACAGCCGAATGCGTAAATCCCAGCTCTTAGCTGCGATTCAAGAAATTGAGCGTCAAAGATTTTCATCATTCCCCAATCAAACTCGTACCTTGGAGGCACAAGCAGAAGTGGAAGTAGCAAAGTTTACATTAGGTCAGGAGGATCTCGACACGGATTCCCTGTCCTCGATTGATGAAAACCTGGTGGAACTTCCCGGCGCATACAGTGAAAGTCGCATCGTCTTGATGGCCCGAGATCCGGAATGGGCTTACGCTTACTGGGACATCTCCAACCAACAGAAAGAGCAATTTCGACGCCTGGGCGGACAGCAACTGGCGCTGCGGATCTACGACGTCACCGACCTGAACTTGAGCCTTCAGACTCCCCACAGCGTCCAGGAATATCCCTGCGACGAGTTGGCCCGAGAATGGTATTTGCCAATACCCGTGAGCGATCGCGACTATGCCATCGAAATCGGCTACCGCTGCGCTGACGGACGCTGGCTGGCCCTAGCGCGATCGCAAGCCGTGCGGATTCCCCCCATCTATCCCTCGGAGTGGATCGACGATCAATTCATCACCGTGTCCTGGAGTGAAGAGTTGGAGGGCAAAACCTTCGCCGAACTCACGCCCCCCTTGCCCTCTTACCGCGATCGCATCCACGACGATCTCTTCAACCTCGCCAAAGAAGCAGAAACCCAACGCATGGCGGGTTCCTTGTTCGGCTCCATGCATCACGTTTCCAGCCACCAACACGCCATCAGTTCCTACATCTTTCCCTCCGGCGTCGGGAAGTGGGCTTCTGGCGTGGGCTATTCCTTATCCGGCGTCGGGATGTCCGGTGTCGGGATGGGTTATTCCATGTCCGGTGTCGGCGTGACTGAATCCGGTGCGGCTCTGGGCTATTCCTTATCCGGTGTCGGGATGTCTGGCGTGGGACTGGGAATCACCGAATCCGGCGCGGCTTTGGGCTATTCCTTATCCGGTGTCGGGATGTCTGGCGTGGGACTGGGAATCACCGA
>JBNGCR010000059.1:25816-27430 GCA_050045915.1 Limnospira sp. | reverse complement strand
TTAATTATGAACGTTCTCTCCGCCACCGTCTCCCAACTCCTCGAACTGATTTACAACATCATCTTTTTCGAGGTGGCGGAAATTCCCCTGATCGTGGTCTGGTTTATCGGCGGTGGCTTCACCTTCACCCTGTGGATGAAATTTGTTAATTTGCGGGGGTTTAAACACGCGATCGCGGTCGTTTTGGGACGTTACGACGACCCGGAAGAGGAGGGGGAAGTCTCCCACTTTCAAGCTTTAGCAACTGCCCTCTCCGCCACGGTGGGGTTGGGAAATATCGCCGGAGTTTCCATCGCCATCGGTTTGGGGGGACCTGGGGCGGTGGTGTGGATGACCCTGGCGGGGTTTTTGGGGATGAGTAGCAAATTTGTCGAGTGTACCCTCGGCCAGAAATACCGCCAGGTCAAGCCCGACGGCACGATCGCGGGGGGGCCGATGTACTACCTTTCCGCCGGGTTGGAGGAGTTGGGGCGAAAAAATCTGGGGCGGGTGCTGGCGGGAATGTTCGCTATTTTGGCGATCGCCAGTGCCTTGGGAAGTTCGAGCATTTTTCAGGCGAATCAATCGAAAGTGGCGGTGGCGCGGGTATTACCAATTTTAGCAGATCGGGGCTGGATTTATGGCTTGATATTGGTGTTTTTGGTGGGCTTAGTAATTATCGGCGGCATCCGCCGGATCGCCCAGGTGACGGCGATTTTAGTTCCCGTGATGTGCGGGATTTACGTTTTGGCTGCGGTGTGGATTATCGGTGCAAATTGGGCGGCGATTCCGGATGCGATCGCGACCATTTTTAAGGGTGCATTCGTCCCTCAAGCGGCTGCGGGGGGTGTTTTGGGGGCATTAATTCAAGGGTTTCGGCGGGCGGCGTTTTCCAACGAGGCGGGGTTGGGAATTGCCGCGATCGCCCACTCGGCAGCGCGGACGGAGGAACCGGTGCGGGAGGGACTCGTCGCCACCCTGGAACCGTTTATCGACACGGTAATTATCTGCAACATGACGGCTTTGGTCGTCATTATTACCGGGGCTTATAATAACCCGGAATGGGCGGATTTGGGGGGCGCAGAACTGACATCGGTTGCCTTCGGTTCGGTACTCGGATGGTTTCCGACGGTGTTGGCGATCGCCCTATTTTGTTTCGCCTTTTCCACCGCGATCGCCTGGGGATATTACGGCGAACTGTGCTGGCAATACCTGCTGGGGGAACGGACGGCTATTATTTATAAATTACTGTTTTTGACCGCGATATTTTTGGGGACAATCGTCAATCCCCAAACCGTGATCCAATTCAGCGATGCCATGTATCTCACCATGTCAATTCCCAATTTATTGGGGCTGTATTTTCTCGCCCCGGGGGTGGCGTCGGATTTGCGAGACTATTGGGAACGGCTGCGATTGGGGAAATTTAAAGTGCGATCGGGTTGAAGATCCCCCCCAGCCCCCCTTGGTAAGGGGGGAGAAGGGTTGAAAGTCCTCTTTTTTTAAGGGTTGAAGATCCCCCCCAGCCCCCCTTGGTAAGGGGGGAGAAGAGTTCAAAGTCCTCTTTTTTTAAGGGTTGAATATCCCCCCCAGCCCCCCTTGGTAAGGGGGGAGAAGAGTTCAAAGTCCTCTTTTTTT
>JBNGCR010000059.1:0-25716 GCA_050045915.1 Limnospira sp. | reverse complement strand
TCCCCCCCAGCCCCCCTTGGTAAGGGGGGAGAAGAGTTCAAAGTCCTCTTTTTTTCAGGGTTGAATATCCCCCCCAGCCCCCCTTGGTAAGGGGGGAGAAGGGTTCAAAGTCCCCCTTATTAAGGGGGATTTAGGGGGATCAGACTGTATCGCAGTAGACAGACAAGCGCTATAATTGCCCAGCGGTTCTATTCAACCGGCTGCGGTTGATTTCGCCGTTGCAACTCCTGTTTGATCAAACTTTGCAAGGACTCGGCATAATCGGCACTTCTCTCAGCAACACCGTGGATAAAGAAGATCAGCATGGCGATCGCGCGAATTATATCATTCATTGTAGGGGCGCAAGGCTTGCGCCCAAATGCCGGGACAAATTTACGATCCCGAATTGCCTTGAATCAGACAGGGTGCGGAAACCACCGTCAAATTATCGGTTGCAAAAATAGTACAGCGATCGCGTTCCGACAACAAAATCGGCGGCGGTTCTGACAACAATTTTTCTTGGGCTTCTTCCGCCAAATCTTTCCACTGCACGAACCAGAGATTTTCGGTCATAAATTCCGCCTCAAACGCATCATTTTCTAATACAATAAAATCGACATTGTAGGTGTTAACAAAATCCTGCATTACTGCCACATCAGAGGTATAGTGGGCGCGGATAAAATCCTTCGCACGTCGCCGGATTTTACGGTAGTAACCGAGTTGATAGGGGAGGGAATGTTCCCAGGAAATCAACACCGATCGCCGCCCGAAACTGGGGATGTTGTCCGCCTCGATCGCCAGGGTTGCAACCACCGTATCTTTGGGCTGATTTTGCAAGAACATATACAATCCAGATTCCGCCCCAATAATATAGTTTTTTCTGGGAAACGCACTTTTCCAAAATAGGGGCGGATAGAAGATAATTAAAATTCCGATAACCGCAATTAAAGTGGCGGTAATTTTGGGGCGATCGCGCAGCTTTCTCAATCCGCAATCCAACAGCAGCATCAGGGCGATCGCAGTCGAAATAGCCAGAATAATTCGGAAACTGTGGATGGTGTAGCGACTGGGTAGAAATAGCTTAAAAAGGAGGATATGGGCGGTAAAAAATAGGAAAATCGAAGATACCGTCAAATCGGCGATAACCGTTACCCCGTCATTAATCTGTTTTGCCAACGGGAAGCGATCGCGAAATTTCAACAACACCGGAAGCAGCAACCCCAACGCCAAAATTGGAGGATTAAACGAGAGGCGGAACCCGCTGCGGCTATTTTTAAACCAAAAACTCCAAAACGCATTTTCCTCAAAAAATGAAACCCGGCCATCTTCCCCAAATTCCGGCCATAGTGTGGCTTCGGCGACGGTAATTGTCGGGCCGAATTCTGAAACAGAAGAAAGGTAGTAAAATATCACCGCGATCGCCACCGAAATACCGACACCAGAAATGATGTAATCCCGGCGATTCTGGGAAAAACGAAATAGCCAGCCGTACCAATTAATCGGCCACAAAACTAACACCCCGACACCCACTAACATCAACGGCCCATAACAGAGTCCCACTAACGCCGTACAGATGGCGACACCCACCCAAGATCGCCGCAATAGATAATAGAGAAATGCCATAAAAGTGGGATATAAAAACCCCGTACTGATGGCGGTGACGAGTTCCCCATTCAACCACAAATTTTGACTCAGAAGCAGCGACCCTAAAAAGCCCACAACAGGAATCGGAAGCAGGACAAAACAGACGGCAAAACAGTAAGCAGTCGTCACCAATCCCAGAACAACCGGCAGCAGTCTATTCAAAACCAGCGGTTCGATACCCAACCGCGCAAAAACCCAGTAAAATGCACTCACACCCGGCGCGATCGCGGACTGGTAAAAATCCGCGATTAAATCATTGGGAAACAGTTCCGGATCGGAAAAACGCTGCATCCAAAAGAGATATTGTCGCGCATCATCCATGATTATATATTCGCTGCTAAACGCCATTTTCAAGACCGGAATGGCGAAGCTGACGGTAAATGCCAAACTCAGGAAAAACCAAAATAATGTCCGGGGACTGTAGGGGTTCGGTTCGGGTTGGGTGAGAACTTTTTCCAAGTGTTGAAGTATCGGGAAATTCATCGGGCGATCGCAAATTTTTACAGTCAATTGCAGGGTAGCAGGGGCAATCATCGGAGTCAATCCCCCGACGTGGCGAATTACAGTCCGAAAATCGGTGTACAATGGTGCATCGTCCGCAAGCTGAAAGACTCATAAACAGGGGGATCATGCAGCAACCGACAGTAGCCCAGGAGTGGAATTTAAACGCCGCGATCGCCGAAACATTAGCGGAGGGTGGCGGGCTCTCTGTGGTCATTCCCGCCTACAACGAGGAGGCCGCCATCGGCGATGTCGTCCGGGGCATGGTGGCGCTGCTAACGCCCACTGAATGCGAATTTGAGGTGATCGTCGTGGACGACTGTTCGAGCGATCGCACCGCCGAACTCGCCGCCGCAGCGGGGGCGCGGGTCATCCGCCAAGCCCGGAACCGGGGTTACGGGGCGTCGCTGAAAATGGGGATGCGGCGGGCGAAATACGGGTTAATCGCGATGGCGGACGCCGACGGACAACACGATGCCGACCAACTCGCCAATTTGCTGGCGGCTTTGGGGGAGGCAGATGTCGCGATCGGAACCCGCTACAAATCCCATATTCCTTTAATTCGCAAACCCGGAAAATTGGTTTTAAAATGGGTGGCAAATTGGATCACCGGTTGGAACATTCCTGACCTCAATTCCGGCCTGCGGGTGATGCGTCGCGATGCGATTTTGGACTGCATCCACCTAGCACCGGACGGCTTTTCTTTCAGCACCACCACCACCATCGCCCTCATCCACCACGGGATGTTAATTCAGTGGGTTCCGATCCAAGTTCATCAGCGGGTGGGGCGCCCGAGTTCGGTGAAAGTGATTCGGGACGGGTTCAATACGATCCTGTTAATTATCCGTTTGGTGGTCATTTTCGCACCGCTTCGCGTGTTTTTGCCCGCCAGTGGACTGTTATTTTTACTGGGTTTGATCAGTTCGGCGATCGGTATTATTCAAGAGCAAAATATCGCCGATCGCGATGTCATTATCCTATTGACCAGCATCATTATTTTCTTCTACGGAATCCTCGCCGATCAACTCTCCGCCATCCGCCGGGAACTGCGGGGATAAGCCGTTGATTGACCGAGGGCGAATGGCATTGAGGACGAATGACATTGAGGGCGAATGCCATTCGCCCCTACATTCAATTATTTTTCATATCAAATCCGGTTGAATATCCGCATCGCTTGGGAATCAATTCCCAAGCTAATAGCATAAATCCTCTCAAGAGGATTGGGAAGTTTGTGCGATTCAATAATCAAACGAGATACACGGGTCAATTCAAAGTCCCCCTTTTTAAGGGGGATTTAGGGGGATCGAAACGTATCTCAGTAGATAGACAACTGCTATATTTTTTATGAATCGCATCTGTAATCATGGATTGACTGTCTCGCCCCCAAACCCCCAATTCTGGGGGCTTAGATTGATCGCATTTTAAAAAATCAAGTCATTAATTGTTCGTCAGCGGTGATAACTGCAAAATTTCGGGTATCGCCGGCGATCCGGAATGGGTGCTGCCGGCGGGATATTTTACATCGATATATTGTTTCACGATCGGTTGAATTCTGAAGTGCGATCGCGCGTTTTTTGCGGGAGTTTCCAACCACGATCGCCGTCCCAAAGATTGTAACGCGATACCCAGCAAATCGGGACAGCTTTCGATCTGTTCCTGGACTTGGAAAAGTGTCGCCAATTGCTGTTTGAGGGCTAGGGATACGACAACCCGTATTTCCAACTCGGAAAGGCGATAAAATTGGCGATCCAGGGAGGCGATCGCATCGTCGCTCAAACACAGATCGTCATATCGCAAAAACTCCGAAACTCGCCCCCCAAATAAATCCCGGATCATCGTCGCCACACCCTGCAACCACAGCGGATTTCCCCGATAAATGTCGATCAGCGTATCCCAACTGTCGCGATCGCAAAGTCCCAAATGTTCCAAAAGTGCGATCGCCGATTTCCCCAAACCGCCCAATTGTAAAAAATGAACGGGAATATTATCTGCGATCGCCTCGGCGATTTCCACGGGAGGTTCCCAACCGTTCAGCAGCAAACAACTGTCGTGGTTGAACGTCGCCAGATGTCGGAACAGGATGCGATAATTTTCATATTCCGGCCGATAATGTCCCGCTAATTCGCCACTGGAAAACACGCCTTGAACGTCGTCCAAAACGATTAAATATCGGCGCGATCGCAGACATTTCATCAACTCACAAAGCTGGCAGTCGAAGCGATCGAGCGGTGTCGGTTCGGGGCGATCGTCCAAAAATTGTAATAAGTCGGCGAGGAGATTTTCCGGCGTCGGGGAAAAGAATAAACTCCGCCAGATCACCCCGTCAAAATGGGATTGGATGCGATCGACGAGTTGGGCGGACAAGCTGGTTTTTCCCATCCCCGCCATTCCCAACACCATCGCCACCCGACAGCGTTCTTTCACAATCCAGGTTTCCAAAATGTCGAGTTCTTCCCCCCGTCCGTAGAAGGGTTCGGCGTCGGGCACCTCGTCGAGATCGAGGCGGGTGGGGGGGGTGGCGGTTGAGTCCGGCCGGGGGCGATCGCTTTTTTGGTGGGAAAAGTGGGAAAAGTGGGTTCGATCTAGGGCAGCCCGAAAGTTAGATTTCTTAACCTTCTCGCCCAGAACCCGCGACAGGATTTTCCACAGGATTGAAGCCACATCTTTAATATGACCTTCCGTACAGTGGACCCCGGCGGCAATCTCCGCATATTTCTGATTTTGGAGGGTTCCCCGCACGATCGCGGTCTGCAAGTTGTCGAGGTGCTCCCCCGTTTTCTCGAATACCAGCTCGTCAGTCAGCCTGACCGCATCTTGCCCATCCATGACTCGCAATATCTATCAGGATTTTACCATTGTACTCCCCCTCAATCCGACTTTTCAAGACCCGGGGCGACTTCTTCCGACTTAATCCGACTTTTTTTCCGGTGAGCGATCGCCGACCCAATCCGACTTTCTCCGACTGACTAACCGGCAGATATTAAACCATAATATAAATAAGCCTTCATCGTCGCACCTCACCGATCGCTTTCGGCATTTAGAAAGAGTCGTCAGGAGAAAAAGAGAAGCTATGAAAATAAAATCGATCTCCAAAATTATCTTAGTGTTTTCCCTCGCTTGTCTGGCCTCCCTGTCAGTGGGTCAGACGGCGAGAGCGGAGAGAGTTTGTCAAGTCACCGACCCGACCGGAACGCCTCTCAACGTCCGCGAATACCCGAATGGAACCGTCATCAATGCCTTGCGGAATGGCCGAGAAGTCTACATCCACGACACCAGCAATGATGGCCGCTGGGTGAGGGTCGGCGGCTACTACAACGGTAGCTATAGAATGTGGGGTTGGGTTTTCAGAGAATATATTAGCTGCTACGACCGATAAGAGAATTTACCCCAATTGGAAAGACAACTCCGATCGCACCGTTGACCGGTGCGATTTTTGCGATCGAAACGGCGTTTGATCATAAAAAAAAGCAGCCCATCCGGGCTGCTTTCACTGGGAGAGATACCACAATTTAGGCTTTCGTGAAGTGGTTAACTGTAGCTGGGAAGGGCACTCGCCGAAATCTGTGGCGTGGGAGAATCGGCGACTTTCGCCGTTCCGGTGCCGTAAGAGATGCCACGATATTTCAATGTTTTGGGGGCGGAAATTGCCGGGACTTCTGCGGTGTGGATGGAATAAGTTTGACCTCGGTATTTGGCAGTGATGCCGGTATCGACCGTTTCGATAGTCCCATGATTTTGGGTGTAAGAGATGCCACGGTAGGTGAGTTTCATGAGGTTGACTCCTCGAATCTATTCATGTTTCAATCATCTCTGATTTTCCCCCTGTCGGCTGTGACGAAAGTCCGCCGGATCGGTGAATTGACCGGCGCGATCGCGTGACGAAAACTGACAGTAATCTGCGACGTGACTGGGGGAGATGACGTGACGGCGCGATCGCTTTTCGGCTGGGGGGAGGCGGAAACCGTCCCAGAAGATGAGAAAAAATACTTACTTTTTTACAAAAAATCGAGCGAGAGGGCGATCGGCAACGTCAGCCCGACTGAATCGCACAATTTCCCTCAAAACCAGTATTTAAAAGACTTCCAGGCTCAAAATCGACACTCCGATCCTCACCCCATTCTCCCAGGTTGGCAATTTTTTGTAAAGTTATGTAAAATAAATTATTAAGAGATGTAAATTTTACTCAGCTACTATGGAACTCAAGCAAATTGAAACCTATATCGACAGTCCCAACCCCCAAGACCGCATGAGGGCGATCGTGGCGTTGAGACACCATGCCTCCGACGCCGTCGTCCCCCTGCTGATGCGGCGGGTGTCGGACAAAGAATTTATCATCCGCTCCTTCGTGGCGATGGGGTTGGGGAACCAGCAGACGGAGCAAGCCTTTGACGCACTCATCGACCTGATCGAATACGACGGCGACTATAACGTGAGAGCCGAAGCCGCCAATTCCCTGGTGAAATACGGCGATCGCGCCCTCCCCGCCGTCGTCAAATTATTCGAGCGGGACTCCAACTGGCTGGTGCGGCAGAGCATTTTAGCCGCCGTATCAGAAGCCGATCGCCCCGAAATTCTCATCAAATTATGTCGCTTGGGAATCGCCGGAGAAGATACCGTCGTCAAACAAGCCGCGATCGCCAATCTAGGACGGTTGCACGGCACACCCCAGGCGGAAGAAGCCCTGGAAATCCTGCTATCCCTCGCCACCGATGAAGCCGTGGAAGTTCGGGCGCAAGTCGCCCGGGTCCTGGGATTTTTCCAAGAATCGGAAGCCCAAGCCGCCCTGATGGAACTGCGGAGCGATCGCGATTACCGAGTCGTCGGCGCCTCCTTAGAAGCGTTATTGTAAGATCATCCGTTGTTGCGCTTCAGCGCTTCTGTGCGGTGGCTGAAGCCCAACAACGGGAGTTTTAATCGGATTGGAATTTGACTCGAAAATCTCCCCGTTTGATAAATTCGTCCAAATCTTCCAAACTCAGAGGTTCCGGGAGCGGATAGCGGGCGGAAATCAGACGTTTAAGGTCGGTATGGTAGCGGATCATCGACGCGAAATGTCGCGGGTATTTGTCCTCGGCGACACCGACAAAACTGCCGCCCTTTTTCGCTTTTTTAAAAACTTCCCGCCAGCGGTCGATCGCGGGCAACCCCACCGAATCGACCCCGTGGGAAAATAACATCAAATAAATTTCCTCGTAAATCTCGCTATTATCCAAATAATTTTCCAGAACTCGCAGGGAAGATTCCGTGTTGAACGTCATCCAGAAAGGCACCGAACCCGTCCGCAGCGTCCACATCGGTTCCGTCAATAAAAACGATTCCACCAACAGGCGATTGGTCACGATCTGACGTTTTTCGTACCACCAACGATACAGTTGGGCCACCAAAGGACTCAAATCCGAAGGCTCATCGAAAATAATCCGCCGCACGCGATAGCCGTGCTGTTTGGCGAACCGCTCCACATCGTCCCGCAGAGACGGCTCGAATCCCCATTCCGCCTCGGGTCGATCGCCGTCCGGTTCGGGCGCCTTCCACTGGCGACGGTGGGAGTTTTCGCGCACCAAATAGGCTTCGACGCGATCGCTTCCGTGGTTAAATTCTTCCGCCGTCGCACCCCCCACGGCGCCGAACTGGAAAATGTGGCGATCGCCGATTTTTATCGTCGGCCATTGTTGCCGACATTCCGTCAAAAATATCGTCCCTCCGGGCGGCAAATTCTCCCGCAAAAAGCGCTCGTAACTTGCTCCCAACGTCAATCGCTTGACACGAAAATAAGCCATGCCCTGACTCGTCAAACGATCTTGACAGGGGTCATGCATATGGTGTAATTTTAAATCCGGGTTATTTTCCAACAACAAATCCGCCCACTTTCGACCCCAATCCAAAGCCTGTTGCGGTTCGTCAATGTTGATTTCGCCCCCGTGGTTGACCGGAATCAAAAAAGTCTGGGGAAGCCAGGGCATATCCAACGCCGCGCAGAGGTTCACCAAAGCGCCACAGGACGACCCGATCGCCACCGCAGGATAGGAGCGTTGAGGGTATTGATTCGCCATCCATTCGGCGACCACTTCCGATCGCACGTCCCGCAAATTTTCCGGCTCGATCGCCTCCCCCGCGCTGCCAGCAATATACACTTGTTCTTGCAGCGATTGTGGCAACTGTTCCACCAGATCGGCGATCGGTTCAAAGGCGGACGGAACCACCCCGATACCGGGAAAATCTTCCCGCCGCAAATAAGCCGCCGTCGCCCGCAGCATCCCGGAAGCCGAATCGAAATTGGCGATGTAAGGTGGCGTAAAATTATTTTTGACAAAAATTGAACTTAAAATTGGGTTCGTCGAGGGTGCTTTCATAAAACGGATTCTCCGACTTCTTGACAATCGAATTGGGTGCCGTTGAGGAAGGCTCGGGTGACCCTGGCGACAGCGACGGGTTCTTTATAATTCAACGTGTGTCCGCCACCGGCAATTTCGACCAATTGTCCGTCCGGCAAAAGATTGACAATTTCTTGCGCCCATTCATAAGGCACGACCGGATCTTTTTCGCCCCGCACCACCAACGTCGGGACTCGGACGTGAGGCAATTTCTCTTCGATCGCATCCGAAATCGCCAGATTAAAAGTATGAAAAATGCGTCGAAAACCGGCTTTTTGATAATCTTCAATTTGAATTCGCCCCTGGGAAGACGCTTCGTTGGGCGCGTCCAGAATCAGACGCCAAAGCTGCTGGCCGAAGGTGCGGGCTGATCGATCGACCGTCGGACCCTGTAAAATCGCCCGTTCCAGGCGTTCGGGGTGGCGGACGGCAAATTCGACGATAATCTGGCAACCGAAGGAATTTCCCAGCATCGCGGCTTGCTGAATACCCGTCGCATCCATCCACCGGCAGAGGCTATCCGCGAGCCCCGATAAATCCAGCGGCGGTTCCGGTTTGTCGCTATCGCCGTAACCGGGCAAATCTGGGACGTAGACGCGATAATCCGGCGCCAACTGTTCCCCCGTAGGTACCATGTAGCGCCCCGAGAGTCCCGCACCGTGTACCAAAATGACGGCAGGCGCACCCGGCGGCGCGATATCTGTCGATCGCCGATCATAGATAGATAAACCCTTAACAATTGTATATTGACCCTGCAATTTTCCCCTTTGTCTCGTTTTTCCGGGATCGAGGCGATCGCCCGTTACCCTGCCACCAATTCTCCCGACGAGGGGGAATTCGAGCATCTGCCACCGGGAAGAGATTCGGAGCGAAAATCGGTTCGCCCCGGCAATTCTAAAGAGAATTGACGCATTATTCCGAACCGGAAAGATTGGGAGCTTCAATAAGCTCAGAAAACTGAATTTCTCGAACCGGTCACAAGCGATGAACTTCTGGAAATCGACCCTCCCGACGATCGCCCTCATTTCCACGATCGCCTATTTCCCCCCTTCCCAAACCGCGATCGGCCAGACCCCCGAACAACGGGAAGCGATCGAAGCCGCCACCATTGCCGCCGTCCGACAACCCGGACTCCCCACCCCCACCGTCGAAAAAATCACCCTCGTCGGCGAATACGGCCTGGTTTCCTGGCTGATGGGAGAAGCCGGCGGAATGGTAGCAGTGATCGATCGCGGCGGCACCTGGAAAGCGATCGCCCTCCCCGGCGGCGTCCCCTCCCCCGCCGACCTCAGCCAAGCCACCGGCATCCCCGCAGATGTCGCCGCACAACTGCTTTCCAATCATTAACGGGAGTCGGGGGGCAGAGGAAGCGGAGGAAGCGGAGGAAGCGGAGGAAGCGGAGGAAGCGGAGGTTGAATTGGGGGTGGGCAGGCGCGGAGGCAGAGCCCCTACAATCTAAAATCAGGGCGCAAGCCAGGGGCCCCTACAATCCCCACCCCCCACACCCCAATCTCAGATATAATAATCCGGCAGTTTCAACACGAACCGCTTCGGATGCCTGAAATTCCCCAATCTGCGACTGAACTGGCTGAAGTTCTCACCGAATTGAGCGACCTCAACTTTGAACTCCCCGACCCCGAGGACGAGGGGGTTTCCGAACACGAGTTCGCAAACCAGGTGGACACGGCCTGGAAAGTGTGCGATCGCTTCGACTTGCAGACGGAGATCTGGCGGGGGCGGATTTTGCGGGCGATCCGGGATCGCGAGAAGCGGGGGGGCGAAGGCCGGGGGTCGGGCTTCCTGCACTGGCTCAAACAGCGGGAAATCAGCAAAAGTCAGGCCTACGCTTTAATTGAACTGGCCAACAGCGCCGACTCCCTCCTCGCCCAGGGACACCTCAACCCCGAGGCGATCAACAATTTCAGCAAGCGAGCCTTCGTGGAAACGGCGAAATCTCCCCCGGAAGTGCAGCAGATGGTCAGCGACGTGGCCTGTCAGGGCGATCGCATCACCCGCCGGGAAGTCCGCCAACTCGCCGACGAGTGGACGGCGATGAGCTCCGATCTGGTTCCTGACGAGGTGCGGGAGAAAGCCGCCGCCGGGTCGATGCCCCCCCGTTACCTGGCGCCACTGGTGCGGGAGATGGAAAAGTTGCCCGAGGCCCACGTTGGCGAAATTCAGCGGGAGATGAAGACCAATCCCGACGTGGATACAGTCCGCCAGTTGACCTCCGAAGCCCGCAACTTGTCCAAATATTTGGACGCCGCCGCCCAGGTTCAGGCCTTGAACCAGTCCTCCGTGGATGTGGAAATGGCTTTGGAAGAGGCCCTGCGGGTCGGATGCCTGAGTACCGCTTCCGATCTGGTCAAACAGGCGACCCAGTTGGAACAGAGCATCGTCAAACTGCACGCCACCTGGCGGCGGGTGGGGAGTCTCGCCGATCGCCTCTACGTCGATACCGGCGCGAGCACCCCCCACCTGCGATCGCTCCTGAATTGCCTGGAACAGTTGGCGGGTCAGGTATTGGAAGTGAATTTGGGCGAGAGTGACGAAGGGCGAATTCGCCTACAAATTCTCTCGGATGGGGAATAGCGATCGGGGGAATGCCGAACGATTGAAACCCCCCAATTTTATCGCCCGGTTAATCGGAGATTAAAATTTGGTTAATTCCGGCGCGATCGCCCGAGAGTCGAAAATCGATATGATAAACTTCTAAGTAGAATAATAAATTGTCTGTCCGTTGATTTTGATTGGGGCGGGCAAAATCAGCGATCGGTTATTTGGCAGTGTGAAATAGTTCGTCAAATTTCGCTCCGCTCAAAGCCCCCAGAATTGGGGGTTTGGGGGCAAGATGTTTTTCAGAATGATTTCCGATGGCTATTTCTTTTTTCATCAAATCATCGATGACATCTGGGTTGAAAAGGTTCTCCATCGCCGGCGAGAAGAATCGAGGTACAGTTCGGATGTCCGCCTTCCTCACTCGGTAGCATCTACGGGAATTGAGTTGACAACGATCGCCGAAAAAATTGGGTCAAAAAAAACTTAATGATGAACGTATGTTCTCAAGGCTACCCCTTTATGCCTGCCTCCGTATTTTCCCCCCAAAATCTTCGCTTGGATTCGACACTTCAAGAACTTTCCCTCTACGAATGTCATGTGGATGTAGATGCGGTGGGGATGGTTCTCTCCCAGATGTTCGAGACTAATCCGGGCATTCCTGGAGTCATTTTAATGCACGATCGCGAGTTCGTCGGCATGATTTCCCGGCGGCGATTTTTGGAACGCCTCAGCCGTCCCTACGGGCGAGAATTGTTCCTGACGCGATCGATTCGCGCCCTGTATCGGTTCGCCCAAATCGAACTGATGATGCTTCCCGGAGATACCCCCATCGTCGATGCCGCCCACCAAGCCATTCGGCGATCGCCTGGACACATTTACGAACCCATTATCGTTCAAGTTTCCCCCGAGGATTACCGCCTGTTAGATACCCAGCAATTATTGATCGTTCAATCCTACATTCATCAACTCGCCACGGAACTACTGCGCCAACAAACTCAGTCCCAACTGATTCAATCCGAAAAATTGGCGAGTCTCGGACAGATGGTGGCGGGAGTCGCCCACGAAATTCGCAATCCCGTCGGTTGCATCGTCGGAAATACCCACTGCCTCTCGAATTACTACGAAGATTTGATGGAATTGATCGGCACCTACGAGGAGGAAATAACCGCGACCAAACGAATTGAAGAAGTCAAAGAAGAGATAGATTTTGATTTTTTAAAAACGGACTTATTCGAGATGGTTCGCAGCATCCAAGTGTCCTCGGAGCGGTTGAATTCTCTGGTCAGCAGCCTGCGAAGCTTTTCCCACATGGATCAGAATAATCGGCGAGAAACGGACATTCACGAATGCCTGGAAAGCACCCTTTTGATTTTAAAAAACCGCCTTAAAATGGGCATAGAGGTGATTAAAAATTATGGTAACATCCCTAAATTTTTTTGCTATTCTGGGTTGTTGAGTCAGGTATTTATGAATCTTCTAGCTAACGCGATCGATGCGGTAGAAGAAAAAACGAAAACCGGCAAAGAAGCCGGTAAAATTTGGATTTCGACCCACATTTTTGACGGGTTTCCTCCCGAGTCGCGATCGCTCCAAATTCCCCCCGAATCCGAAGTTGACAGTTCCCAATTATCCCCCACTCAAAATATTCGCTGCATCGTCATCCGCATCGCCGATAACGGCTGCGGTATCCCCCCCGAAATTCAAACTCGCATTTTTGAGAACTTTTTCACCACCAAATCCGCCGACAAAGGCACCGGTTTGGGTTTGGCGATCAGCCATCAAATTATCCAAGACAAACACAGCGGCAGTTTGAACCTGCGATCGCTTCCGGGACTGGGGACGGAATTTGAAATCGTCTTGCCATTGATGTGATCACAATTAACAATTAACAATTAACAATTAATAATTGGCTTTCCTGTCTTTAGTTTTCTGAGCTAGAATGGTAAGATGGGAAATGATCGCAAGTATCGCGATCGCCTGTTAATATCAGATCCGGTATTATCCCCTCCTTTAACCTCCCCAATCCGATGCGAGAGGATTTTTGCTTGTAGGGGCGCAAGGCTTGCGCCCCAGGCAATGGATTCCCAAGCGGTCTGGATCTCCAACTCGTTTTGTTCCGAGCATTCAACCGTATTTGCTATAATTATCAATGGTCAATTATCAATTATCAATTATCAAAATTTTCATGCACAGACGGCAATTTTTGCGATTTTGTACTTATTTCGGAACCGCCGCGATCGCCTCCCTAGGAAGCCACGGTTGGGTCGCCAGAAGTCTCGCGACACCACCCCATTCCAAACGGTTGGTCGTGCTATTTTTGCGGGGGGGAATTGACGGACTCAGCGTCGTCGTCCCCCACGGCGAAACCGACTACTACGAGGCCCGACCCGCCATCGCCCTCCCCCAACCCGACCGAGACGGCGGCGTTCTCGACTTAGACGGACAATTCGGCCTGCACCCGTCCCTGGCCCCCCTCCTGCCCCTGTGGAAACAGAAAACCCTGGCCTTCGTCCACGCCTGCGGCTCCTCCGACCCCACGCGATCGCACTTCGACGCCCAACATTATATAGAAGTGGGAACCCCCGGAAACAAAAAGACCCCCGACGGGTGGATGAACCGCCTGCTCGGCGTTTTACCCGGACAGACCCCCGTGGAAGCCGTCAGCGTCGGCCAGTCCATTTCCCCCATCCTCTCCGGTTCCGAACCCGCCAGCAACATCTCCCTCGGCCGCCACGCCGCCCGCAAACTGCCCATCGATCGCGATAACGTCAGAACCGCCTTCGACCGCCTCTATGCCGACGACGACCCCCTCAGCGTCGCCTACCGGGACGGCCGCAGTGCCCGCGATCGCCTCCTGAAGGAACTCGAAGCCGAAATGGAAGCCGCCAACAACGGTGCCCCCCTCCCCGCCGGCTTCGCCGGAGAAGCCCGACAACTCGCCAGCTTGATCGTCCGCGACCCCCAAATTCAACTCGCCTTCCTGGATGTGGGCGGATGGGATACCCACGTCAACCAGGGTTCAACGCGAGGAATCCTGGCGAACCGCCTCAAAAGACTCGGAGAAGGGGTGGCGATATTAGTCAAAACCCTAGGAGAAACCTACGCCGATACGACCATCGTCGTCATGTCAGAATTCGGGCGCACCGTGCGAGAAAACGGCAACGGCGGCACCGACCACGGACACGGCAACGCCATGTGGGTACTCGGCGGTTCCGTGGGTGGCGGCAAAGTGTACGGCAATTGGCCCAGATTGTCCGAAGATGAACTCTACGAAGGCCGGGATCTCGCCATCACCACCGACTTTCGCGACATCCTCGCCGCCCCCCTGAAATCCCAATTTAACCTGACCCCCGCCCAATTAAACCGCGTCTTCCCCAACCACAATTTCGCCGGAAATTTCGCGATCGATTAGAAGGTGGCGTGTGGAATGGGGAGTCGGGAATGGGGAATGAAATTACCTTTAAACGGTGGTTAACGGCAGCTATCGGGTCCAGCCGCACCTCCTCGCCTCCTAAAACGGCCATTGCCCCCCGAGACGCTGAACGTAGTGCGACAGGGGTTGATCGACACCAAAAGCCATCTTGAGTATATTTTGGGCTAAATCACACTTATAGTGTGTAGATTTTGACGCGGATCGGCCGTATCCTCACGCCGTGACACCAAATCCAGAGCTAAAAAAATTGGGTCAAAACATTCGCAACCTGAGAAAAGCGAAGGATCTTTCTCAAGAACAATTAGCCGAACTCTCAGGCCTTCACCGCAACTATATTGGTGGGATAGAAAGGGGGGAGAGAAACGTAGCAATATTGAATATCCTACGCATTGCCCGGGCTTTGGAAGTGTCACCCGGTGAACTTTTGAAGGGGCTTGAATAAATGGAGTCTCCATATGAGGGAATTCCGGTTTCTGATTGGGAATCCAAGACCCGAGAGCTGATCGGGCAACATCCTCTCGACCCGGATGAAATCTACGAAGTGATCGTTCAAGTTTGGAGAGAAATCTTTGAATCTAACTTGACCAGCAGGGGGTATCGGATTGGGGTTGATTTGTTTCCGCGTCCTCAAATTATGGGATTTTTTCTGCACGAACTGATTCCCTTGGAATTTTCTAACCGTTATCCTGGAATCTGGAGGCGTGAGGAAAATGATTTTGAAAAAGATTTGGTATATCTTCCCAACAACTACTTTTCCATAGAAATCAAAACCTCATCGAGTAAACGGAGTACCTATGGAAATCGTAGCTATGCTCAAAAACGGACGGCAGGTGTCAAGCAAAAAAAAGATAAATCGGGATATTATCTAGTAATTAATTTTCAGAAATTTGACAAGGAGCGATCCGAAAATCAGATTCCAGACATCAATTTGATCCGGTTTGGATGGATCGATTTTTTGGATTGGCAAGGTCAAGCGTCTGCCACCGGACAACAGGCTCGATTAAATCCCGATGTCGAGAAATACAAACTCCTCAAATTGCCACTTTAATCGATTTTACTGACCTTTTTCTAGAACAGCGAAAGTTGGGATGCTTGAATTTGCTGTTGAGTCAAAAAATTATCAATTCTGTCGGCCGCAATTTTGCAGTAATCCTCTCTAATCTCAAAACCGATAACAGGACGCTGCAACTCCAAGGCGACAACTGCAGTCGTTCCCGAACCCATAAAGGGATCGATCGCAATTTCGCGGGGATTGGATGAAGCTTTGATAATTCGCGAGATCACCGCAGTCGGAAATTGTGCGGGGTGAGGCGTTCTTTCTTTTGAGGCTCTTTGAGTTCCGGAGGTAACTTTTGGAAATTCCCAAACATCTGTCGGATTTTTGCCGAGAGGATTGACTTTCAACTTGCCATTCTTTTTTTGATTGGGATATTTGACATTTCGATCGCGCACGTCATCCAAATTAAACGTATAATTTTCGCTATCTTTGACATACCACAAAAATTTCTCGTTGCGGGGTGAAAAAAATTTTCGCCCCGCAACACCGGCACCGTAGTTCCAAACAATTTCTTGAATAAGATAAAAGGGGACTTTATCCCAAAGCAGATAGGGAATGGGAATACTTTTGGTGCGATCGGGAATTGACAGATAACCCAAGTTGAGCCAAAAAGCGCCGTCGGGTCGGGTGAGGCGATAAATTTCTGTAATCCACTGTTGACACCAATTTAAGTAATCTGACAAAGGCTGTTTCTGTTCATATTCTTTACCAATGTTATAAGGGGGACTGGTGACGGTGAGCGCCACCCATTCATCGGGCAGATAGCTCATGGCTTCCAAACAATCCAGGTGATAAATCAGGCAATTTTGAGCCTGGAAGTAGGGAGTTCCTAAAATCCGAATAATCTGATTAAACATGATCTTGAAGGGTCATCGGCTCTGATTGGCTTTGAGGAGCGATCGCCCCACCTCGGGGAATTGTAGACCATTTTCCGACACTCGATCGTCAATAAAATTCGTGGTCGGGGTTTCAGTCCCGATCGTATTAGTTCCACATCTCAAATGGAAATGCTATATATTAATGATCTCCATTAATATGAATCACCAATTCCCGCTGGTGTCCGCGGCTGCGGTGCTCCCACAGGTAGAGTCCCTGCCAGGTGCCCAAAACCAGCCGCCCTTGGGAGATGGGGATCTGTTCCGAAGTTTTCGTCAAAACAGTGCGGATGTGGGCCGGCATATCGTCCGGGCCCTCGGTGCTGTGGATGTAGTGGGGGCCTTCGGGTACCAACTTGGAGAGGAAATTTTCCAGATCTGCGAGAACATCAGGGTCCGCGTTCTCTTGGATGATTAGGCTGGCGGACGTGTGCCGCAAAAAGACCGTGCAGAGTCCGGTTTGGACTCCCGACTCGGCGACGGCATCCTGGACGTGGCGGGTAATTTTAGCCAGGGACTTGCCCTGGGTTTTGATGGAGATGAATTTTTGATAGTGGCCCATACGATCGCTCCGATAGTCGAAAAATTGCCCCAAATCGTCGTCTGTAGATAGATACCGGGGCGGATGTCGATTGGAAAACACGCTCCGGCCGCGGTGTGTTAATCTTTAACTTATATTACAGTCTGTTTCCGAGCCAAATCGAGCCAATCGAGCGATCGCGATGAAAAACTGCAAGCTGACCCCACTCCTACTCCGAAAGTAGCCATCTGAGATCTTGGACTAGAGTGAGGGGCATCTGTCAGGGATAACCCTACTGATCGAGAGTGTTTCAGTCGATGTTTCCTCCCACCCTACTCAATTCAAACAATTTGTTCTTCATCACCCTCAGTTTCGGTGCAATTCTCAGTGTCGCCGCCAGTTGGAGTTGGATCAAATGGCGAAAAACCGTCGCCCTCGATGACCCAGCCCCCCGCGATCGCGCCCACGCATTGATCCAACAAATCGGGTGCATCGTCATCCTCCTATCTGCAGAGGGCAAAATTCAGGAGTGGAATCAAGTTGCCCAGGAACTGTTGGGCTATTCCCGAGAAGACGTTCTCGATCGCGACTTTTGGACCCTGTGCCTGCCGGAATCCCGGCGGGAAACGGTGAAAGCCCAGTATTGTCAGGCGATCGCCTCCCTCGCCCCCGTCCGCATCCACCACATTATCCTCACCTCAGACGGACAAGAACGGCAAGTTCAATTCAAAATCGTTCCCTGGCGCAACCGTCACGGGGAAGTCATCGGCACGATCGCCAGCGGGGAAGCAGTTGCCTGCAGTCCAGACGGTTCCTGTCAGTCCGAACTCGAATGCGAACGACTGCAACAACTCATCTCCCACCTCCCCCTCCCCATCGCGATGTTCGACACCCAAATGCAATACCTCGCCCACTCCACCGGCTGGATCGATTACTGTCAGCCAGAAACCGCTTCCCTGATCGGCGCGAGTCACTACGATATCTTTCCCGACATCAAACCCGAGTGGAAATTAGTCCACCAACGGGCACTGCGGGGGGAAACCATTTCGACATTGGAGGATTGCTGGGATCGGGAAAATCAGTCGCCGATCTATCACGGTTGGGCGATCGGGCCGTGGTATCGAGATTCCGGGGAAATTGGCGGGGCCATCCTCGCCCTGATCCCCCTCAACGATCTGGTAGAGTCCCGCAACGCCGCCCTGCGATCAGTTCAGTTCAAATCGCGATTTTTAGCCCAGATGAGCCACGAGATCCGCACCCCCATGAACGGTGTCCTGGGGATGGTGGAACTGCTGCTCAAAACCAACCTCACCCCCCAACAGCAGGACTACACCCGCACCATTTACCGCAGCGCCAAACACCTGCTGACCGTCATCAACGAAATCTTGGATTTGTCCAAACTCGAAGCCGGGGAAGCCCACCTGGAGGAGCGGGACTTCGACCTACACAACTGCATCGAAACGGTGGTCGATCTCCTCGCCGTCAAAGCCGAAGACAAACAACTCGAACTGATCGTCCTCATCGATCGCGACGTACCCCGACAACTGAGGGGAGACGGGATGCGCCTGCAACAGGTACTCATCAACTTGGTCAACAACGCCCTCAAATTTACCGAATTCGGCCATATTGTCATCCGGGCGACCCGCGACAGCAATTCGTCCCAGAAAACCGGCATCCGCTTTTCCGTAGAAGATACGGGGATCGGCATTTCCCCCGAACTGCAACAAAAACTGTTTCAACCCTTTTCCCAAGCCAGCTCCACCACCAACCGCCAGTACGGCGGTACGGGGTTGGGACTCTCCATCTGCAAGCACCTCATCGATTTGATGGAGGGCCAGATCGGGGTCGAAAGCCGAGAGGGATGCGGATCGACGTTCTGGTTTACCGCCAGTTTCGGACTGCCGGAGTCCGAATGTGCGATCGCCATCCCCCAGCAATTGCGAAATTTGAAATTGTTGGTGGTCGATTCCAGCGCCCTGGTGCGCGAGTCCGTCCGCCGCATCGCTGGGGAGTGGGGCATCCGGGTGGAAGAGGCAGACACGGCCCAACTCGCCCGCACGAAATGGCACCATTGCCGGGTTCGCGGCCGTCCCTACCACCTGATTTTGATTGACTTGCACTTACTCAACCGGGAGGGAGCCCAGTTAGTCCGCCAACTCTACCGGGAGTCCACACCCTCACTCACCCGGCTGATTTTGATGAGCGGCATCAACCAGCGCAACCGCGCCGAACAGGTTTTGAATTTGGGGGATTTCAGCTATTTGATCAAGCCGGTGGCACCTCTGCGGTTGCTTCAGAGTCTGACCGTCGCCCTCAAACTGGAGATGCCGGCGATTCCCTATCCGAACGATGGCTTTGAACTTCATTGGTCGGCCCGAACGGGTGGTGGCTTCTCCCCGGTAGAATCGTCCTTCTCGCACCCCCCAACTCCGGCGGAGGAACCGCCCGAAATCCCCCTGAAAATCCTGCTGGCCGAGGATGATGTCGTCAACCAAGAGGTGGTGTTGAGTCAACTGCGGCAACTTGGCTATGTGGCGGATGCGGTGGGGGATGGACAGTCGGCTCTGGAGCATTTGGAACGGCAGGATTACGATATTATTTTGATGGACTGCCAGATGCCGATTTTGGACGGCTACGAAACGACAGCCAAAATTCGCGATCGCACCGGTTCCCAAGTCCCCCCGGCGATCGTCGCCCTCACCGCCAGCGCCATGCCCTCGGACCGCCTGCGTTGTCTGAAAGCGGGGATGGACGACTACCTCAGCAAACCCATCGATCTGAATGCCCTCGGCAGCGTGATCCGGCGCTGGAGTTCCGTCAGAGGCGATCGCGAAGCGCTACCGAAGGGAAATCCTCCCCTTTCCTCCCCGCCGGATGGCGACCCGGAAACCCCCGTTTCACCCGCCGAACCGGAGGGCGAAACCACCCCGGATGTTCCCGTCGATCTTGACCGCCTCGATCAGTTATTTCACGGCAAATTGCACCTGCAATATCGCCTATTATCCATGTTCGTCCAGCAGGGACAAGAACGCATCGACGCGATCGCACAAGCCGTCCGCACCGAAGACTTTACCCAAGTCAAACAACAAGCCCACGCTCTGAAAGGATCGGGTGCCAATGCCGCCGTCTTACACATTCCCGCGATCGCCAAACAACTCGAAACCCTCGCCCTCCAACAAAACCTCCGAGACGCCAAACCCCTCGTCGAACAACTCCAAAATCACCTCGATCGCGTCCAAGCCTTCCTAGAAGCTAACAAGGTTCCCCAAACGAAAGCCTGAACCCCATTACTGACTGACATTTCTGATGCTATATCAAGCGATCGCGCGATACCTGCGAACACACCCTCGCGAAAAGGGAGTCAGCCGTCGGTGGTGGGGGATGAAATTGGCGCGGGTTGACTTCCCGATTGAGGGCGACTTTTTCAAGCCGATCGGGCAATTGTCTGCTAGAGTTCAGAAAAAGACCTACTCTTTTAACGTTGGGAGCGCGATCGCGAGCCTTGCCACTCTCCCGGATCGCCCAGCTCAATAGGTTAAGACCGATGATCAATGATGACCGACAAGACGAGATCGAACAACCCGACATCCTGATCGTTGACGATACGCCAGGAAATTTGCATCTACTGTCTCGAATTTTGATCAAAAGAGGGTATCAGGTTTGTGAAGCCAACGACGGGAAAACTGCCCTGGAAGCCGCGCAAACCCGGTTACCCGATCTGATCTTACTCGACATCATGATGCCAGATATGGACGGCTATTCCGTTTGCACCCAACTGAAATCTGACCAGAAAACGGCGGAAATTCCCGTGATTTTTTTGAGTGCTTTGGATGACGTATTTGATAAAGTCAAAGCCTTTCAAGCCGGGGGGGTAGACTACATCACAAAGCCCTTTCAATTTCAAGAAGTTTTGGCTCGGGTTCAGAACCAACTGACGATTCGGAAAGCCGAACAAAAATTGCGCCTTCTCAACGCCGAATTGGAAGCGCGGGTCAAACAGCGGACGCAAGAATTGGAAGTCGCCAACGCCAAACTGCGCGAGATGGCTTTTCGCGACGACCTGACGAATTTGCCCAACCGGGCGCTGTTTCTTCAATACCTTGAACGCGCGATCCGGGGGATGGCGGGGAATGGAAACGGAAACGCTACACCGCAACCGAACCGTCAGTTTGTCGTGCTATTTCTCGACTGCGATCGCTTTAAAATGGTCAACGAATCCCTCGGTCATTCCGTCGGGGATGAACTGTTAGTCGCCATTTCTCAACGCCTGCAATCCCTCCTCAAATCTGGAGATACCCTCGCCCGTCTCGGAGGGGATGAATTTGCAATTTTGGTGACGGACATCGACGGACGCGACCAGGCGATCGCGATCGCAGAACGGGTTCTGGATATTTTTTCTTATCCGTTCAACCTCCAACATCAGGAAGTTTTTATCAACGCCAGCATCGGCATCGCCCTCTCCTATTTGGGCTACGAAAAGCCGGAACATTTGCTGCGAGATGCGGATACGGCAATGTATCGGGCGAAAGATTTGGGAAAGGGTCAATATCACATCTTTGACCCCAGTATGCATGACAAGGTTTCCCAAACACTGCAAATTGAAAATGACCTGCGACGGGCGATCAAACAGGAAGAATTTATCGTCTACTACCAGCCTATTATATCTCTTAAAACTGGTCAAATTGCCGGTTTTGAAGCCCTCGTTCGCTGGCATCATCCCCGCCGAGGGCTGATTTCCCCCGGACTCTTCATTCCCGTCGCCGAGGAAACCGGCTTGATTACGCCGATCGGCAATTGGGTGTTCCGAACCGCCTGCGATCGCCTGCGATATTGGCAGCAACAAAAACTCGTCGATGAATCCTTATTCGTGAGCGTCAATGTCTCGGCGCGACAGTTCGCCCAGCTTGATTTGATCGAGCAGATCAAAACTTGTTTGATCCAAACTCAACTCGATCCCCAGTGCTTAAAACTGGAGATTACGGAAAGCGCCATCATGGATAATCCCAAAACCGCCACCGCCATCCTGGACAGTCTGAGACGACAAAAAATTCAGCTCAGTATCGACGATTTCGGCACCGGATATTCTTCTTTGAGTTACCTGCATTCTTTCCAAGTAGACACTTTAAAAATTGACCAATCTTTCGTCCAGCGGATGGACGAAGCTCGCGGCCGATTCGGTCTGGTTCCGGTGATCGTGAATATCGCCCAGACGATGGGAATGGGGGTGATCGCCGAGGGGGTGGAAACCGAGCAGCAACTCTCAAGTTTGAGACGTTTTGACTGTGAATTCGCCCAAGGTTATCTCTTCGCAAGACCCCTGGAAGAACGGCAGTTATTAGAATTAATTGAATCTCGCCCGAGATGGTGATATCATATTCGCCAAAATCGTTTTTATAGGGCCCCATCAAGGGGTGTACTCGGTATGATGTGAGAGGGACAGGCGAGCGGTGGCGATCGCCACCCCCCGCCAGCCCAGCCGACTCCTCGCCACGGGAAATCTCGCTCTCTCTACAGAGCAAACGCCGGTAACCGCCCCATCGGCGTGACCAAACGGACAAAAAACGGCCCGCGAAAAAACTATGTTATCTTGGAGTCAGGTGTATTTTTATGTACAGAACTGTATATTCGGGGCAATTTCGGCTTCAAAATCGAAATACCCCTTCCGGTTTGAAAAGTTTTTAATCACTTATTGAATGACCGTTAACAACGCTCATTTTGTTTTTAATAAGATGGATTCCGACAATATTCTTTTACGCCAAGCCGATCTATTGGTCGTCGATGATGTCCCGGAAAATCTCAAGCTTTTGTCAACCATGTTGGCCGATTTTGGATTTAGTGTCCGCAAGGCGATCAGCGGCAAGATGGCGCTGACGGCGGTGAAAACCTTGATTCCCGATTTGATTTTACTTGATATTAATATGCCGGAGATGAACGGTTATCAGGTGTGCGAAACCCTGAAACAAAATCCCGAAACTCGAGATATTCCGATCATTTTTATCAGCGCGATCGGCCAGGTCGAAGACAAAGTGAAAGCGTTTCAAGTGGGCGGCGTTGACTACATTACCAAACCCTTTGAATTTGAAGAGGTCATCGCCCGCATCAAAAATCAACTCCAGATCCGGCAGCTACAGCAAAATATTTTGCAACAAAATCGACGATTAAAAGAAACGACGAAAGAATTGAAGCGGACTCAAGCTCAACTCGTACAGAAACAAAAAATGCTCGGCTTAAGCCAATTTGTCGCCGGCATTTTTCACGAAATCAACAATCCGATGAATTTTATTTCCGGAAATTTGGAACCCGCCTACGAATACATCCAAGATTTGATGGAATTAGTCAATTTGTACAGAGATGAGTATTCCCAACCTTCCGAAAAAATCGTTTCTAAAATCGAGAAACTAGATCTCGATTTTGTCATTGAGGATCTCCGAAAATTGATAGAATCGATGAAAACCGGGGTCGAACGAATTTCGACCATCATGTTGGCGCTGCGGATTTTCTCGCGCCTGAATGAAGCGGAAATCAAATCCGTCAACCTCAATGAAGGTATAGATAGTGCCCTATCTTTACTCAAATATCGTTTATCGGAAGGCGAGACAGCCACCCCCATTCAAATCGTCAAACATTACGGAGATTTGCCCAAAGTCACTTGCTACGCCAGCCAAATCAATCAAGTGTTCATGCATCTGATCAATAACGCGATCGATGCGTTGAACCAGGCGGAGCGCCTGCACCCCGGCACTTCCGGGTCCCCCACCATTTGGATCGCCACCGAACGGGTGAATCCGGAATGGGTAGCAATCCGAGTTCGAGATAACGGCGTGGGGATTCCGAAACAGCTTACATCCCGTTTGTTCGACCCCTTTTTCACGACCAAACCCGTGGGGAAGGGGATCGGATTGGGACTCTCCACCAGTTACCAAATTGTCGTTCAAAAGCACGGCGGTCAGTTGACCTTCCATTCGACACCGGGGGAGGGGACGGAATTTCGGGTGGAATTGCCGGTGACACTGCCGGAAGTGTCGCCGGATTAAATCTCGGGGACGGGGGCGAGGAGTTGGGCGATCGCATCCTCCAAAATTGGGGGCCGCCGCCGCCGGATCTTCCCCGTCTGGCGGTCTACCAACACCAACGTGGCCCGGGCGCTGGCGAATCGCCGCCCGCCGTCGGCCGACCCGATCTCGTATTCCCAGGGGATGCGGACGCCCTCGACTCCGGCGACGCGGTGTTTGATAACGATGCGATCGCCCATGTGAGCGAACTGGTGGTAGCGGACCGCCAACTCCACCACCGGCAACTCGAACCCCGACGCCACTAATTCCTCATACCCGAGGCCGGCCGATCGCAGAGCCAAAACCCGGGCCTCCTCCATCCAACCCACATAACTCCCGTGCCACACCACCCCCGCATAATCCGTGTGGTGGGGAAACACCTCGACCCGGTACTCTAACCATTTTGAAGCGGACTGTTCCGATCCAGACACTTTACAATTCTTTCCAAAACGCTACATTTCTACAAATTATCAGCTAGTCATCAGCTTTATCCTGAAGTTATAGCTTCGGTGTCTCATGCAATTCCGTCAAGAAGACTCGCCCGCCACCGAAGGACGCGCAGTCGAGGTGGGGGAAGCCCGGGAGTCTCGCCGGACTGCTTCTTTCATCCGAGGAACGGGATCGGTGCCGAATCCGGGTTCGGCCTTTCACCCTTCCGGAAGGCGATCCATCCCGATTGACCGGACTCGGGCTGCGGGACTCTTCATAATCGGATCGAAACTGAACACCTGATAAAAACGCTCGCTTTGAATTTCGGGAAAAACCTATGATCCAAAAAATTTTAGTTGCCGTTGCCGGCCGGGGACTCTGCGAAGAGATGCTGAATATGTTGATGGACTTGCCCTCCCTCCAAAAGGCCTCCGTCACCCTCCTGCACGTCGTCCCCGCCCAAGTCACCGCCGACGCGATGTCAGACAAGCTGGAAGAAGGGGGCAAAATCCTAGCCGAAGCCGTCAAGTCGATCAAACTCGACTCCAACAAGGTCAATCCCAGACTCAAACAGGGCGACCCCAAAGATATCGTCTGCCAGGTAGCCGACGAAGAAGACGCCGACCTGATCATCATGGGATCGCGGGGACTCGGGCGCCTACAGGCGATTTTGGAAAATTCCGTCAGCCAGTATGTGTTCCAACTCACCTCCCGCCCCATGCTGCTGGTGAAAGATGATATTTACGTCAAAAAACTGCGCCGGATTGCGGTCGCCTTCGACGGCTCTCCGGAATCTCAAGAAGCTCTACAGATGGCTCTGGCGTTGACGAAGGAAGCCCAGGGGGGACAACTGATCCTCACCCACGTCAACAAGGATCTGAGCGGGAAATCGGCGGAGGACTACACCGCCAACGCCGAAAATGACCCCACCTTTGCCCCCGCGATCGCCCAGGCCAAGCAGATGGGTATCAGCTACCGCTGCGTCACCGGAACCGGAAAACCCGGCCCGGAAATTTGCCGCATCGCGGAAGAGGTCAACGCCGACCTGTTGATCTTGGGTTCCCCCGATCGCCGCCCCACCGTCGCCAAGAGCTTCGTCGATCTTGACCGCCTGCTCGGAAACTCCCTGTCCGACTATGTGCGCGTCTACGCGGGTTGCCCCGTCCTGCTGACCCGCCACGCCGGTTAGTTTGGGGGAAAGTCGGGAGTCGGGAGTCGGGAATAGGGAATAGGGAGTAGGGAGTAGGGAGTAGGGAGTAGGGAATAGGGAATAGGGAATTTTTCACTTTTCACTTT
>JBNGCR010000058.1:23907-27734 GCA_050045915.1 Limnospira sp. | reverse complement strand
GGTTTCTAGACTCGGGTGGAGAGAAGAAACCGGGTTTCTATGAAAATTTTTCGTTCCTGACCGGAGATTGTATTAGAAACCCGGTTTCTAGTTATCGGAGGCGAGGAGTTCTTTGGGAAACAGCTTCCAGCCTTTGAGGACGAGGAGAATCAGGCTGGAGAGGATGAGCCAGTGAGCCCAGGTGAGACTCAACACCAGGCCGACGGCGGCGACGATCGCCATGACGAGTTTGATCAGTTCTTCCTGGGTAGAAGTGTAGACGATAACTGCCAGAAAGGAAACGGCGATCGCGATCAGGGAGGGCAAGAATCCGGTGAGGGTGAGTTCCATGATGTCGGCTCCGGTAGGGGATATGTTTAAAGTACGGGTCCGTCGAGGGGTTTCGTTGCCATCCCCTGCAAGTTTGGCAACTGGTTCCCCGGAAGCTTTCGAGAAATCGGATTGTCGCCATTCTCCGGCGGGGGAGGGTGTGCGGGTTCGTCAAGTGACACAGGGGGACTCGGGGACTCGATCTAAATCTAGGGAGCAAGTGCCGGGGGTATGCGGCTGTGCCCTCCGGGATGGGGCGATCGCCGGGAGTCAGATTGGCGACGCTGATGATGGCAATCAATTAAATGGCGATCGATTAACCTTTTTTTAAATCGTTCTTAAATTTAATTTGATATGTCTGGCCTAAGCTGAGAGGCAATCCACATCATAACCAAGGGTTAAGCCACATTTAGACTTATGCTGTTAAAAGGAATGCAGTTTGCCAACCGCTGGGCTTGGGCTGGGGTTTCGGCCCTGGTCGCGACCGCCCTTTCCGTAGCAGTGCCGACCCTGCGATCGCAAAGTTCCGCCACCGTCAAAATCGACGGTTCCAGCACGGTATATCCCATCACCGAAGCCATCGCGGAAGAATTCCAAAAAGCTAACGGCGGATCGACTCGCGTCACTGTGGGAATTTCCGGAACCGGCGGCGGTTTCAAGAAATTCTGCACGGGTGAAATGGACATTTCCAATGCTTCCCGACCCATCAAACCCTCCGAACAGGAACAGTGCAAAGCGGCGGGAATTAGCTATATCGAATTACCAGTCGCCTACGATGCTATCACCGTGGTTGTCAACCCCCAAAACACCTGGGTGGACAACATGAGTCCCGCCGAACTCAAGAAAATGTGGCAGGCATCATCCCAGGGAAATGTTACCAAATGGAGCGACATCCGTTCGGGTTGGCCCAACGAACAATTTACGTTGTTCGGCCCGGGTGCGGACTCCGGAACCTTCGACTATTTTAACGAAGAAATTCTGGGGGACAACAACAGCAGCCGCACGGACTACACCCCCAGCGAAGATGACAACGTTTTAGTCCAAGGGGTCGCCCGCAATAAGAATGCCTTGGGTTACTTCGGTTACGCCTACTACGACGCGAATAAAAGCCGGATAAAATCCGTTAAAATAAACGGCGTTGCGCCCTCCCCCGAAACGGTGAACAACGGCTCTTATAAGCCACTGTCCCGGCCGATTTACATCTACGTCAGCACCAAAGCTGCCCAGCGTCCGGAAGTCAAAGCATTCGTGGAATATTACCTCAATAACGCCCCCAAATACGTCCGGGAAGTCGCCTACGTTCCCCTCCCCGCCGCCGACTATAAAATGGCGATGGAGCGGTTCCAAAAAGGTCAAACCGGTCGGGTTCCCCTGCGGGCTGGACTGTAAGGTTTCGAGCTATAGCAATCGGAAATGATTGGAAAAAGCTATAGCCCCCAAACCTCCAATTCTGGGGGCTTTGAGCCAGTCAAATTGTGACCCATCATTTCACACTGCTATAAATGGTCTTGAAGTTGAGAGCGATTGGACTCCAATTTTCCTAATCGCTCTTTCTGTATTAACTGATAAGTGATGGTAAAATTGACCCCAAAACTGACTCAAACATCTCTTCGATTTACTCCCAATTTAATTCGCAATGTGCGGGAATGGGTGATCGAGGCGGTCTTATTTTTGGCGGCGTTTTCTTCCGTCGCCACGACGATCGCGATCCTGTTTATTTTGATCGAAGAGTCGGTGTTCTTTTTTCAAGAAGTTTCGATCTTTGAATTTTTGACGGCGACGGAGTGGACTCCCCTCTTCGGCGATCCGCAATATGGTATCCTGCCCCTCGTTTCGGGGACGATGGTGACGTCAGCCGTCGCTCTGTCGGTGGCGATCCCCTTCGGAACGATCGCGGCGATTTATTTGAGCGAATTTGCCCCCCTTCGCCTGCGGGAAGTCATCAAACCCTGTCTGGAATTGTTAGCAGCCATTCCGACGGTGGTTTACGGCTATTTTGCCCTGCTATTCGTGACGCCTTTACTCCAGCAAGTCTATCCCGACTTGCCGGGATTTAATATGCTGTCGGCGGGGTTGGTGATGGGGTTGATGATCCTGCCCTTCATCAGTTCGGTGAGTGAAGATGCGATGCGATCGGTTCCCGTGGAACTGCGGGAGGGTTCCTATTCGATGGGGGCGACTCGCCTACAAACGGCGCTTCGGGTGGTGTTTCCGGCGGCGATTTCCGGCATCAGCGCCGCCTACATTTTAGGCGCTTCTCGGGCGGTTGGAGAGACGATGATCGTGGTGATCGCGGCGGGTTTGCAACCGAAATTGACCTGGAATCCCACGGAACAAGCTGCCACAATTACCGCCTACATCGTCCAAGTTAGTTTGGGCGATTTACCCCACGGAACCCTGGAATATCGGACGATTTTCGCAGCCGGTTTGACCCTGGTTTTGATGACCCTTTGCCTCAATATTATCGGGCATTTCCTCGCCAAACACTATCGAGAAATTTACTAAAAAATGCCAGCAGAAAGTTTGGAAAATATTCGCGCCGACATTTCCCGGCGCAAAACGTTCGACCTGATATTTATTATTATCGGGCTGATGGTGATTTTCGTCGCCATCGTGGTTTTGTTGGGATTGACGCTGCAGATGGCGAGCGAAGGCGCACACCGGATAACGCCAGGGTTTTTCACCTCTTTTCCTAGTCGTAAACCAGAGCAAGCCGGGATTTTATCGGCTTGGGTGGGGACGACATTGGTGATGCTGGTGACGGCGTTCGCTGCGGTTCCCCTCGGCATCGCATCGGGCATCTATTTGGAAGAATATTCCCGCAAAAACTGGATCGCCGATATCATCGAAATTAATGTGACCAATCTGGCGGGTGTTCCGTCGATTATTTACGGCTTACTCGCCCTCGGTTTGTTCGTTTATCAGTTGGATTTGGGACGCAGTATTTTGTCAGCGGGGCTGACGCTGGCGCTGTTAATTTTGCCGATCGTTATTGTCACCACCCGGGAGGCGATCCGCGCCATTCCTAATCACCTGCGGGAGGCGGCTTATGCGTTGGGGGCGAGTCGGTGGCAGATGATTTGGGATCACATTTTACCCTACTCGTTCGGAAGTATTTTGACGGGCGTTATCATCGGTTTGTCGCGGGCGATCGGAGAAACAGCCCCGGTGATTACGATTGGCGCCCTGACGTTTATCGCCTTTTTACCGGAGTCTCCTTTTACCAATGAATTTCCCTTTTTTACCTTCGATTGGTTGCGAGAACCGTTTACAGTGATGCCGATTCAAATGTTCAACTGGGTGTCCCGTCCGAACCCGGAATTTCACGCCAACGCGGCGGCAGCGGGGACGGTTTTGGTGGGGATGACGATTTTGATGAATGGGTTGGCGATTTACATCCGCTATCAGTTTCGCCGGGGGGTGAAATGGTGATTTTTTGAGATCCCCCCCAGCCCCCCTTAAGAAGGGGGGAGTTGGGTTAAAGAACCCTTGGTAAGGGGGGAGTTGGGTTAAAGAAC
>JBNGCR010000058.1:0-23807 GCA_050045915.1 Limnospira sp. | reverse complement strand
AAGGGGGGAGTTGGGTTAAAGAACCCTTGGTAAGGGGGGAGTTGGGTTAAAGAACTTGAATTTACTTTCGATTTTTGCAAAATGAAAAATCAAGCGATCGCACTCAAAAAAGCCAAAGCCGAAGTTAAAAATCTCAACTTCTACTATAATTCTTTTCACGCCCTCAAAAATATCAATTTGGTCGTCCCGGAAAAGCGAGTCACGGCGTTGATCGGGCCGTCCGGCTGCGGAAAAACGACGCTGCTGCGGTGCTTCAATCGGATGCACGACCTCTATCCGGGAAATCGCTACGAGGGGGAAATTTTACTGGATTCAATTGATATTTTGGGAAAGGCGATCGACCCCATCGAAGTGCGGATGCGGATCAGTATGGTGTTTCAAAAGCCGAATCCGTTTCCGAAATCGGTTTATGAAAATGTCGCCTATGGTTTGCGGTTGCGGGGGGTGAAAAAACGGAGTGCGATCGATGAAAAAATCGAACAGGCGTTGCGGGAGGCGACGTTGTGGGATGAGGTGAAAGATCGCCTTCACGATCAAGCCTACAACCTTTCGGGGGGGCAGCAGCAGCGGTTGTGCATCGCCCGGGCGTTAGTGGGAAATCCGGAAATTATTCTATTTGATGAACCGACATCAGCCCTCGATCCGATCGCAACATCAAGTATTGAGGGTTTGATGAGTGACTTGAAACAGCACGTCACGATTTTGATCGTCACCCACAGTATGCAGCAGGCGGCGCGATTTTCCGATTATACGGCGTTCATGTATCTGGGTGAATTGCTGGAATTTGGATCGACATCGGAGGTTTTTACCAATCCGTTTAATAAGAGAATGGAGGATTATTTGAACGGGCGAATCGGGTAGTAAAGAAAAGAAACCGGGTTTCTATGAGGGTGCGTCTTTCCTAACCCAAAATGTAAGTAGAAATCCGGTTTCTAGACTCGGGTGAGGGGAAGAAACCGGGTTTCTATGAAGGTTTTTTGTTTCTAACTGGAGATTGTATGAGAAACCGGGTTTCTAATTTTCGTTTCGAGTTGTCGCGATTTTCTGTTATATTAGGTTAATATGACGTTTGCGTGACTCCCAATGTGGCAGGTTCGCCCCTCCCTAGAATTACCCGATTGGCTGATTCCCGAAATCCGATGCCATGCCCCGCAGGTGTCCGGATATCACCTCGCCCAACTGCTGCTGGAACGGGGAATTTCCACCCCCGAAGAATTGGCGGGATTTTTGCAGACGGAGTGCTATCAACCGGCGAGTCCCTTTGAATTTGGGGCGGAAATGGAACGTGCGATCGCCCGTCTGGTTTCGGCCCGCGATCGCCTCGAAAAAGTCGCCATTTGGGGAGATTTCGACGCGGACGGCATCACGGCAACTTCCGTTTTGTGGGACGGTTTGGGAGAGTTTTTCGGCGAGTCCCTTTCCTACACCATCCCCAACCGCCTCACCGACTCCCACGGACTCCACGCAAAGGGCATCGAAGCCTTGGTGGCGGGGGGGTGCACGTTGATCGTCACCTGCGACACCGGCAGCACCAATTTGGCGGAATTGGAACTCGCAAACCGCCTGGGAATCGATGTCATTGTCACCGATCACCACAGTTTACCCGACACTCGCCCCCCCGTCGCCGCCATCATCAATCCCCGCAATTTGCCCGCCGATCATTCCCTCTATCACCTGTCCGGCGTGGCGGTGGCTTTCAAGTTGGTGGAGGCGTTATATTTTGAGTTGCCGGAGGTGCCGCGGCGTCCGTTGTCGGCGTTGTTGGATCTGGTGGCGATCGGGTTGATCGCCGATTTGGTGGAACTGCGGGGGGACTGCCGCTATTTGGCACAATTGGGGATTCAACACCTGCAAAAACAACTGAAAACCCCCACCCGTCCGGGAGTGGCAAAACTGCTGAAATTTTGCAAGGGAAGTGGCGATCGCCCCACGGATATTTCCTTCGGTATCGGGCCGCGAATTAATGCCGTCAGTCGCATCCACGGCGACGCCAGTTTTTGTGTTGAATTACTAACCAGCCGGGACGAAAAGCGGTGTCATCAGTTGGCGATGGAAACGGAACTTGCCAACACCCGCCGCAAGGAGTTGCAGCGAGATGTCCTCTGGGATGTGCAGAAAAAATTGCAGAAATTGGATTTATCTACCAGTCACGCGATCGTCCTCAGCGATCCACAGTGGCCCGTGGGAGTGTTGGGACTGGTGGCGGGGCAAATTGCCCAGGAATACGGACGCCCCACGATTTTATTGAGTACCGAGGGGGCAGCGGAAACCGGACTGGGACGGGGTTCTGCCCGTTCGGTTCATAATATCGACCTGTATGAATTGGTTCGCAGCCAAGCCCCTTTATTGCACCGATTTGGGGGTCATCCCTACGCGGCGGGGTTGAGTCTTCCGGTGGAAAATATCCCGTTATTTGCCGAGGGAATCGATCGCCTCCTGGGACAAAAACTGGGGGGACTGTTGCAACTCGAATCGGTGATGACCGCCGATTTTGTCTGTACGGTTTCCGAGTTGGGCTATGATCTATTTCAAGAGTTTAAATTACTCGAACCCTGCGGCATGGGAAATCCCGTGCCAAAATTCCTGATTAAAAATTGCTGGTTTGGCGATATTAAAAACAAGAATCAAACCGATCTTCGGGGTCGGAAGGTTCGCTATATCAAAACGACTTTTCAGTTATTTGATGAGTCTTGTGAATCGGGGTTTCCGGGGGTTTGGTGGGGTCACTACGAGTATGAATTACCCCGGGGCCGCTGCGATGTGATAGCGGAATTGGATTTTAATACCTATGATAAACGCTACGAGGTGAGGCTGGTGGCGGTGCGATCGGCAGTTGGGGCGACGGAAACGACTCCCGAACCGATTCAAATTGATGAAATTATGGATTTAAGAAATAACGAAAATCGAGATATTCTCGATTTAGAGAATGGCAAAAAACCGCTAATTTTGAAAAGTTGTCCGACCAGTTGGGACGAAATGCGGATTTGGTTTCGGCGGGCTTTCAATCAGGGTAAAAAACTGGCGATCGCCTATTCTAACCCCCCAAATCTATCCCCGGTTGAGGTGTGGGAAACATTGGTGGGTATCGCCAAATATTTGAGTCGGACACATCAACCCGTCACCCGGCAAAAATTACTGGCAAAATTGCAGGTCGGAGACGTATCATTAAAGCGGGGGTTTGACTGTCTGAAATGTCTGGGATTTCAGGTCGAATATCAAACGGATGGGGAGGCGAAACGGCAGTTTTACATTCGGGCGAATCAGGGGGCGATCGCGGACGCTTCCCATCCCGAATTATCGGCTTTGTTAGATTTATTTTTTGCCGCCATTCGAGAGGAACAATTCAGGCAGCAATATTTCTGCAATGTTTCTCTGAATACCATTTATGCGATCGCCCATCAGACGATTTTGTTGGGTGAAGAAGAAAACCCGCTTGGGAATCAATTCCCAAGCTAACAGCACAAATCCTCTGAAGAGAATTATATCGCAAGTATCGCGCTCGTGTATTAACAGTTTCAATCGAGCTAGAAACCTTGAAACCCCGATTTCAAGGTCATTTCAGTTCCCTATTGCCTATTGCCTGTTGCCTATTCCCCTCGATGGGGCGCTATATCATGACAGATATTATTGTCGAAAAGCCAGAGTTTCGACCAGTCCTCTGTGCCTGGAGTGGTGAACTATTCTTCCACCTGATAACCCAACTCCGCCAACTGAGTTCGGGACTGCCGCCATTTCGGTTGAACCCGGACGAATAACTCCAAATAAACCTTCCCGGCGACCAACTTTTGAATCTGCTGGCGGGCGGAACTTCCGATGTTTTTCAACATCTGTCCGCCCTTGCCGATGATAATCCCTTTTTGGGAGGGGCGTTCGACGTTGACGGTGGCGAGAATGCGGGTTATTTTCGGTTCTTCGACGACTTTATCGATCGCGATCGCCACCGAATGGGGCACCTCTTCCCGCGTTTGCAGGAGGATCTGTTCGCGGATCAATTCTCCCATGATAAACCGTTCCGGCTGATCCGTCACCAAATCCGGCGGGTAATAATAGGGGCCGACATCGAGCTTTTCAATTAACAGATTTTGCAAGGCTTCCACGCCCTCCCCCGTCAGGGCAGAAAACTTAGCGATCGCCCAATGATTGGCTTCCGCAAAGGGGCGATAACTGTCCTCAATCGCCCCCGAATCTGTCGGTTTTTGGTCGATTTTATTCAACCCCAAAATAACCGGAACTTCGGCATTTTCCAATAACTCCACGATGTAGCGATCGCCCCCGCCGGACATCACCGAACCGTCCACCACGAACAGCAGCACATCCACCGATGCGATCGCCGCTTTAGCATTCTGAACCAAAACTTTTCCCAGTTGGTGGTGGGGCTTGTGAATCCCCGGCGTATCGACAAAAATAATTTGGGCGTCCGGCGTCGTCAAAATGCCCCGCAGTCGATTCCGCGTCGTCTGGGCGACGGGGGAAGTGATGGCGATTTTCTGTCCCACCAACTGATTCATCAGGGTGGATTTTCCGACATTCGGGCGCCCGATAATTCCCACGAACCCGGACTTGTAACCCTCCGGGGCGGTGGGGATGGTGACAGCAAAAGATGAGTCCATAATGAATTGAGGTGTGGGGTGTAGATCTTTTATGTTATCACGCGGGACTCACTCCGACTACTCTAGAAACCGGGTTTCTACGACATCTCTCCATCCCCAGCCGAACCGTTCAAAGAAACCCGGTTTCTTACTCAAAAACCCGGTCTTACTCCCCTCTCCCAAAGTTGGGAGAGGGGCTGGGGGTGAGGGCGAGTGGCTTGGTTATTCCGATATAATTTCTCGAATTTCTTTTGCTGTAATGTCTGTTTGTTCGGATTTAGAATATATGGTTAACAGGATTATTTTTGTCTCTTTTTGAGGTAATATATCAGTCGATATCCTCCACTTTTTCCTTTTTGGATATCCCGATTTCTGATCCGAGATTTGAATACTGCCGAGCCAACCCCTGGAATCTGTTCCCCGAGAATTTGACCGCCTTGAAGTTGCTCGATCGCTGGCTCAATATCCCGTCGAATATTCCGATATCGCTTCTGAAGGATTCGGACTCTGCGGACAAACGTTGGTGATAGTTCGATCTGAAACACTGACCGATCTTCACTCATTTTCCTCATCCTCATCCCACAGAGCAGAAAGGGGTAAGGTTTGACCCGCCTTGGCTTCTTGCCAACCCTGTTTCAAGCTCTCTAATACGATGGATTTTGGTTCGTCATCGGGATCGTTTTCTAAAAGGATAATCACCCGGACGCGACTTTCTGCCGCCAAGTTCAAGGGTTGTTCGAGTTGCAAGTTACCTTGCGCGTCCACAATTGCAATGGCTTCTACAGCTTCCATGATAATTAATTTAAAACATCCACTACCATTGTATAGCAAAAGCGATCGCATCATCCCACCAACCACTCTAGAAACCGGGTTTCTACGACATCTCTCCATCCCCAGCCGAACCGTTCAAAGAAACCCGGTTTCTTACCCTCACTCCCAGCTACCTTTATATAGAGTTACAATGGCTACAAACCCAGAGTATATTTCAAAGCTTCATCAATCTTGGCTGTTGGTAATGAGCCAATCACACGATAAATCGCCGATGTCACAATTGTCGCCAGATTGTCGGTCATGACAACTGAATCTGTGAGCAAGCCCGACTGTTTACCCTCAGTGGAATCGAGTAAAATAGTAACGCGGCTGGGATGTCCTGCCCGAAACATTTGACTGGTAATCATGGCAACAATGATTTGGGATAGCCCGGTCTGTCAGTCGTCTGCTTGTACAATTAATGCGGGTCCTGTCTTGGCAGAAATCAGGTTAGAATTTGGAAAGAGTACCAAAACAACGTCTCCCCGGTTAACTGTTGGCTTTGGCTGCGTCATAGTTGTCATAAATGGTCATTTCAGGGCTATCCCAGTCCTCTGAGAACGTCGCCAAACTAGCGCGGAGAACTTCGGCTTGTGTGCGGTCAATTCCTTGAGATACTAAGTCTATTTCACTCGACTCGACAAACGTGACAATGACACGAGTTCCTTCCGGCATATTATTGGGGTTTTCGATTAAATCGATCCGTCCATTTCGGTAAATTCCTTGAACACTAACTAGCATTTTTTCCTTAAACTTGACTTGAATCAATTATAGCTTCAAGCAAAAATTATATCACATCCAGTTGGTCGGTGGGGTTGAACAGGAATGAAACCCAACACCAGGTTATCGCTTTGCTCCCCTCTCCCAAAATTGGGAGAGGGGTCGGGGGTGAGGGCAAGTGAAAAATTGTCCGGGGCGACGTTAGATTTCCGACTCAAAAACCCAGCTTTTCTCCCCTCTCCCAAAATTGGGAGAGGGGTCGGGGGTGAGGGCAAGTGAAAAATTGTCCGGGGCGACGTTAGATTTCCGACTCAAAAACCCAGCTTTTCTCCCCTCTCCCAAAATTGGGAGAGGGGCCGGGGGTGAGGGCGAGATTGGAATTGGCGACGGTTGAATCGCTGATGGATGAGACGATAGAGGAGAAGCAAAATAAACCAAACGAGGGCAAATGGAAAAGCAAAAACGCCACCAATAAAACACGCAATCAGACGCCGATGTCCCGTGCGATTTCCAGTTGTTGTTCGTGAAAGGCGATCGCTTCCGTGTGGCATCCGAGTCGCACCAGTAGGGTGCGTTAATGAAATGTCAACACCGCCTCAATAGTTGTTTGAATTTTGAATTTTGAATTTTGAATTTTTATGGTGGGTTACGGGGCCGATGAAATGTTGTGGGTTGTTCCGAAAGATTACGGCCGCGCCTAGCCCACCCGACTGGATTGTATCCTCGTTCCGGATCGTTCGGGAATCCGCCGGGGGGTTTGGTGTGTTGTTCGACCCGTTTTCTCGCGATGATTTAGGTAAAATTGATAGATAGCGGACGAGTCAAGTTGTGGCAAAAATCGCGATCGCGTCCGCAACGTGAATGGAGCAATCGATATGTTAACGGGTCCCAAAGGGGAGACGGAATCGCCAAACGGCGCCGTCAAACACGATTTTACAACCGATACTCCTCAACGATCGCCCCTGCGCCGACCGAAAACTTGGGCCGTCGCCGCGATCGCTGCCGGAGTCGTGGCCCTGCCCGTCGTCGGGTATCAGGTCTTCAATCGCAACTCCGGCCAACTCGAAACCGTGGAAACCCTGACGGTTCCGGTGGAGGCGAAGGACCTGACCGTGCGGATCTCGGCCAGTGGCGTGGTGCAGCCCGTGCGGCGGGTCAACCTGAGCCCGAAAACCCAGGGTCGCCTACAGGAATTATACGTCGAACAGGGCGATCGCGTGGCGGCGGGCCAGGTCATCGCCAGGATGGAAAGCAATGAAATCGAAGCCCAACTCCGCCAAGCCGAAGCCCGGTTGCAGCGGGCCGAAGCCAATTTAGATAAATTGCAAGCCGGAAGCCGTCCCGAGGAAATTGCGGCGGCGCGGGCACGGTTGGATCGGATGCGGGCGCGTCTGGACGAGTTGGAAGCCGGAACCCGCCGGGAGGAAGTCGCCGGAGCCCGGGCGCGACTGGAAGAGGCGGAAAGTCGCCTGTCGGACGCCCGAACCGGGAGTTTTCAGAACGAGATCGAACAGGCCCAGGCGCGACTGGAGGCGAATTTGGCCGAGTTGGAATTGGCCGAGGAACGGGTTCGGCGATACGAAAGTTTGAGGGCCCAGGGGGCGATTTCCGAGGATGCCCTGGACCAGTATCGGCGCGATCGCCGTCGCCTGGAAGCCCTGCAGGACGAGGCGGAACAGCGAATCGAACAGTTGCGGGAAAATCGGCGATCGCAGATCGACCAGTTGGAAGCCGCCGTGGAACAGGAACGCCAGAATTTGCGAAAATTGGAAAACGGCACCCGCCCGGAAGCGATCGCCCAGGCCGAGGCGGATGTGGCGGAGGCCCGCAGCCAGTTGGACGAACTGTTGAACGGAACTCGCCCCGAAGATATCGCCGCCGCCGAGGCGGATGTCCGGGAGGCCGAAGGCCAGGTTCGCTTCTATCAGGTGCAGGTGGAAGATAGCAACATCCGCGCCCCGTTCGCCGGCATTATCACCCAGCGCTATGCGGTGGAGGGGGCCTTTGTTACCCCTGCTACTTCGGCATCGGACGCGACGTCGGCGACCTCGACTTCGATTGTCGCCTTGGCGAAGGATTTGGAAGTTTTGGCGAAAATTCCCGAGGCGGATATTTCCCAACTTCGACCCGATCAAAAAGTGGAAATTGTGGCGGATGCGTACCCGGATCAAGTGTTTGAAGGGCGAGTGCATTTGATCGCGCCGGAAGCGGTGAAAGAGCGGGACGTGACCCTGTTCCAAGTCCGCATCGATATCCAGACGGGACAGGATCAATTGCAGTCGGGAATGAACGTGAATTTGCGGTTTGTGGGGGACACCCTCGACAATGCCCTGGTGGTTCCGACGGTGGCGATCGTCACCAATAAAGGAGAGACGGGGGTGCTGCTTCCCGACGAGAACGGGGAACCGGAATTTTACCCCGTGACCCTGGGATCGCAGATCGGAAATGAGATCCAAATTTTGGAGGGAATTACGACGGGCGATCGCGTGTTTATCGAGTTGCCAGAAGGGCAGAGTTTGGAAGAGATCGTCAAATAAATTAACCGATTTCAGCATAACGGAAAATGTCCGATATTCGCGATAGTATCAATTCGATTTTGCCAATCCGCGATCGCACTCCCAAAAGGCGCAGTATTTTGGTCGCCCTCAGCGGCATCGACGGCTGCGGGAAAGGCTACCTCACGGCTAAGATTATCGAGGGTTTGAAGGCGGCGGGGATGAATGCGATCGCCATCCACGGAGACGGCTGGCTGAACCTTCCCGAACGGCGGTTCAATTCCGACAATCCCGGCGAACATTTCTATCAAAATGCTTTCCGTTTCGACGAGATGTTTTCCCAACTCGTTTTGCCATTGCGAGATCGGCGATCGATCCGTCTCGAAGCCGACTTTTTAGAGGAGACGGACACCGCCTATCGCCGACACCTTTATCAATTTAAAAATGTGGATGTGATTGTACTGGAGGCGATTTATCTGATACAGCAAAAATTCATAAATAATTACGACTTTTCAATCTGGATCGACTGCGGTTTTCAAACTGCCCTGAAACGGGCGTTATCCAGAAATCAGGAAGGCTTGTCGGAGCGAGAGATAATCGATGCTTACCGCACCGTATTTTTCCCCGCCCAAATCATCCATTTTCAACGGGACGATCCGAAACGTCTGGCGGGTGCGATCGTCAACAACGATCCGGAAATAACCGAATTTAAAGACTATCCAAAATTGAACGAAAATCTCGTTGTTGGGCTTCAGCCCCACCGGGCGGTAAAGCGCTACAAATAACCCTTGAAAAAAACAACAAATAATGAATATATTTGAAAGCATAAAAATGTCGTCCACAACGTTGCTCGCGAATAAGATGCGAAGCAGCCTGACGATGCTGGGAATCATCATTGGAAATGCCTCCGTCATCGCCATGATCGGCATCGGGGAAGGGGCGCAAAGTTTTGTCAACAATCAGGTTAATTCTCTCGGTCCCAACGTCCTATTTATCGTCCCGGGAAGCCCAGAAGCGCAACGCCAGCCCGTCTATCCGCCCCAAAATTTAATTTGGGAAGATGCGGAAGCGATCGCGGAACAAGTCCCCTCGGTTGAGGCTGTAGCACCCTCCTTGAATGCCAGCGAATTGATGTCTTATCGGAGTAAAAATGCCACCGCTTCTCTGATCGGAACTACCCCCGAATATTTGCGAGTTCGGAACTTCGATGTCGCCCGGGGGCGGTTTATCACCGACTTGGATATCAAACGCAACGAACAGGTTGTCGCCCTGGGTTCTGAAATCGCCGAACAACTGTTCGGAAATGAAGATCCCATCGGCAAACAAGTCCGACTCAAAGACATCACATTACAAGTGATCGGAGTCATGCAGCCGAAGGGATCGACATTCGGCAGCAACCAAGATATGAACGCCTTCGTCCCCATCACCACCGTCGCCAACCGCATCGTCGGACGCACCTCACCCTACGGCTTGCAAGTGACGTTTATTTCCGTTTCGATTCAAAATGAAGATCAGATGCGGGCGGCACAATTTCAAATCGAAAATCTCCTGCGGCTGCGGCACAAAATTACCGACGAAGATGATTTTACTGTCCGCAACCAAAAAGACTTGATGAACACCCTCGGACAAATTACCGGAGCCCTGACATTGATGCTGGCGGCGACGGCTTCGATTTCCTTATTAGTTGGCGGAATTGGTATCATGAATATCATGCTGGTTTCCGTCACCGAAAGAACCCAAGAAATCGGTTTAAGGAAAGCAATTGGTGCGTCCCAAAATGACATTTTAATTCAGTTCATGATCGAAGCGGTGATCCTAGCCGCAGCGGGGGGCGCGATCGGCACCGGATTGGGAATTAGTGGCGTGTTAATTGTGGGGATGCTGACGCCTTTGGAAGCCGGAATTTCGACGGCTGCGATCGCGGTAGCGGTGGGCGTTTCCGGGGGTATCGGATTATTTTTCGGAGTCGTACCCGCCCGACGCGCCGCCAAACTCGATCCGATCGTTGCCCTCCGCAGCAATTAGGACTTGGGGAAGGATAACGGAAAAACAATTTCGTCCCTCCCCCGATCGCCAGTTGTTACCGAAATTTTCCGGATTCAAACTATATTTGCGCTAAAAATTGTGATATAAACGGTGCGTTCCTTTTAGCGACAAAATTTAGGACGTGAAATCGATACAATTGTTGTCCCGCAGTTTGCTGGGATTGGGGTCTTTACTCTTGCTTTCCGGCTGTGGAAATTGGGGCGATCGCGCCGCGACCTCGAAACAGACCGTTTTCGGAACATCTCAGGAGGCGATCGCCACACCCGTCCAATTTGAACGAAAATCGGTCAACGACGGGGGCGGCTATTTCTGTTCGGACGGCCGGACGGCTTTGGGACCGTTCACCGAAAAAATGGTTCAAAAGTGCCTCGACTGGGGCGGCGGTTCGGCTTGCCGGTCCGATCGCTGGTCCGAGGATTTATTTTTAAACGCCTACGGAACAGGTCGATGTCCCGACGGTGCCCGCTTCAACCGCATCGCGGGTTACTGCGTGGAAGGAAAAAACGCCCTGGGGCCGTTTCCCGAGACGTTGATCGCCGCCTGTCAAAAACGGGGTGGGGGGACTTCCTGCCATTCAAATCGCTGGAATTCGCAGTTTTTATTCGGTCTGATGCGGGATGAAGGGTTAATTGACCTTCCCGAAGGCCGTCCGCCGCAATTCGTGTTGTTGGCTTTTGACGGATCGCGATCGCTCGACGCCTGGAATAAATCGCGGAATTTCGCCAAAGAAATGGAGGCGAAAGGGATACCCCTGCGGTTCACCTATTTTATCAGCGCGGTTTATTTTATCAACGATGGCGATCGCCAACTTTACGACCCTCCGGCGGGCAAGGGAGTCGGACGATCCGCGATCGGCTGGGGAGGGACAACCGAGGAAGTCAAACATCGGTTGGAACAGGTAAATTTTGCCTATCAAGAGGGTCACGAAATCGCCTCCCACGCCGTCGGACACTTCGACGGCAGTCGCTGGAGCGAGGCGGACTGGACTAAAGAATTTGACGCTTTCGATCGCTTGATTTTTGATTCCTACAAAATCAACAATTTGGACGGTTCTCTCGCCTTCGATCGCACCGCAATTGAAGGCTTTCGCGCACCGGAATTGGGGCGAGGATCGGGATTGTACAAAACCCTGCAAAAGAAGGGATTTCGCTACGATACCAGCCAGGTCGCCCAAGCCGACTACTGGCCCCAAAAGCAAAATGGGGTTTGGAATTTTCCGCTGGCGAGTTTGAGGACGGCAAAAAGTGGCAAAAATGTCCTGTCGATGGACTACAATTTTTATTACGCCCACTCGAAAGCCCGACCCAATTCTTCCAATGCAAAATTCTACGAGGAGGACACCTATCAGACCTACATGAACTATTTCAAGGCAAACTACGAGGGCAATCGCGCCCCCGTCCACATCGGCCACCACTTTTCTGCCTGGAATAACGGGGCCTATTGGAATGCGATGTTTCGGTTTGCGGAGTCGGTTTGCGGACAGCCGGAAGTCGAGTGCATCACCTACGGCGAATTGGCGGATTTTATGGACTTGCTGACACCCGAACAAATTGCCGCCTATCAAAAGGGAGAGTTTCCGAAAGGATCAGCCGAGGCGGAAGCGAATCCCCAGGCAGTCCCCCAATTTGAGCAATCCCAGAGAGAATCCGCAAATTTTTGTCAGATTTAGGGTAATTATTGCCCTTCGCGGTCGGGGCAATTTGCGATTCGCCCCGACGGTTGGATGCGATGACGGCGATCGCTCCGTAAAATTACGGAGTGATTTTTGGGACATTACCGATCGCGACCGCCATTTTTCAGTAAATCCACTGTTGACTTCCCGTTTCAGAGCAGAAAAGATTAAAGGTAGGGGAATCAGTGTCGCATATATAGAGGAACATTTTGGCGAGAGGAGTTTTTTGTTGTTTCTGATACATCTTAAATCCGGGTGCAAATGGACTGAAGTGGTGGCCTTTTGATTGGAGATGCATAAAAACGCGGACTCTCCCCTAAAGACAAATCGAGCAATCGAGTGCGTGTGATTTTTAGATTGATAGAGTGTCCTCATGAGTACGTCTTCTTTGGAAACCGTGTGGTTTGAGTATCAGAATCTGGATCTTCTCGTCATCCAGGAACTCGAGCGCCAACTGGCGAGCCTACCCACAGCAACCGTCAGCTCCATCGACAGAAATCAAGCTCTGGCTCGAGTCCAACGATTTTTACCGCCGGGATGCGACACGGCTCTGAAAGGAGGCTACAAGGAACAAACCCGACAAGTCAGCCGGATGCTGCAAGAATTAATCGCCGACGCCGTTTCCCTGTCATTGCTCCGGTTGGTGTGTGCGGCTCCGCGAGTTCCCGCCAGTTGAGGCGGTATAGTGCTGCAGGCTTCTTAATGGGGAATCGGGAATCACAACTGCCTTTTCATGAGGGTTTCAAGGTTTGCCCCCCGAATGAAACTGTAAACAGACGATCGCGCACTGCGATAAAATACTGACCTCGGAACGACCGGGAAAACCTTCTGAACGGGGTTTCCGGGTGAATCTGAATCGGAGAAAATCGCAATTTGCTAGATCGGATACAATCCAAAATTTCAAAACGGTGCTAACATGAGTAACCAATATTTTCCAAAGCACTCATATTACCACCGATAACCATGAAACGATTTGCAGCACTGGCATCTGTTCTGGCGATCGCAGGCGGAACTGTTTTCAGCACCGCCCCCGCCGCCGCAGGCCCCTGTCTGTTCAGCAGCAAAAACAAGGGAGTTGACTTCACTTCCACAACCTCCCAGGGGTCGTTCTGGAGTCAAATCAAACCCCTCAAATCCGATCTCCGCATCGCCGGGATTGCCGCCGGTGCGACGGGTTTGGCAGTGGCGGGTGGCGTGTTTTATACCCGCCGTCGTATGGTTGGCGGTGCGACTCATCCGGAAGCCCCCGGCGGTGACTTCGACCTTCGGGATGAAGCGGCGGTCGAAACGGCATCCGTCGAAGCGGAAACCTGCGAGGAACGGGAAGCGATCGCGATCAAATAATCCCATTTTAACCCAATGATAGCATTCGACAATTGGGGCGTGAGAAATTCGCGCCCCTTTTCTTGTATATTAAAAGCTGAGGGGTGCGGCTCAAATTTGCGGGTCAAATGAAATCTAAATTGCTCTGGATACTCCGTTACGGTGGGATCAGTTTTCTGTCTCTATGCGTCGCGGTGTGGCTGGGGGCGCTGCTGCCCCGGCCGTGGCGACTCGCGGATCAAAACGACTGCGCGATCGCCATTTACCTGAGCGCCAACGCATTTCACACCGACATTTTCGTGCCGGTCAAAACATCGGTTTTCGATTGGGGTCAATTTCTAAATTTGGCAAAAATCGGTCGAAATCCCGACGCCGATTATCGATATCTCGCCCTAGGGTGGGGCGATCGCCAGGTGTATCTACAAGCCCCGACCCTAGCCGATTTAAACTTGACCGTCGCCCTGCGGGCGTTGCTGACTCCCACACCCTCGGTGATGCGGGTAGGGGGATATGAAACCCCGCCCGACCGGGCAAAATTAAACTGCATCAAAATCAGTCGGAAGAATTACTTAAACTTGGCAAATACCCTGAAAAATTCCTTCGCGACAGATGCCGCTGGCGAACCCATTAAAATCGGCTCTGGCTATGGCATCAGGGACAGTTTTTATGAAGCAGAAGGTCGGTATTCCATCGCCCGACATTGCAATACTTGGACGGCGGAGGTGCTGCGGTCGGCGCAAGTCCGAACGCCGAGCTGGCCCACCCTCCCCGCCTCCATTTTGTGGCGGGCGAGAAGTAGCTGCGAGTGCGACAGAGTATAATAAATGAATTTTCACAGCACCAGCGAAAAAGCAAAACGGTGTCGAGGGTGGTTTGGAGTGAGAGCAGAATATCGAACGAGCGAGGATGGAATGGTTGAAGCTGAAAGCGGGTCTAAATTTAATCGCCGTGCGATCGGGACCCAGAATTCATCGAGGGTCGGTTCCGAACCCTACGATTTGCGATCAGAAGAACCGATCGCATCTGTGCAACGGGAGTTGCAAGAATTGCGCCATTCTGTCGCGTCGCTGCAACGGGAAAACCAAAACCTGAGAACGCAATTATCCCGCCGGGAAAACTCGTCCCAGGAAGACTCCCACCGCCTGCTAGAGTTGGTGATGGATCACGTTCCCCAGGCGATTTTTTGGAAAGATTGTAACTCGGTGTATTTGGGATGCAACCGCCTGTTCGCCCTCGCCGCGGGACTGCACCACCCCCGGGAAATCGTGGGAAAAACCGACGACGATTTATCCTGGACGAAGGAAGAAGCCGAAGAATACCGGGCCTGCGATCGCGAGGTGATCGCCACCAAACACCCCAAACTGCGCGTCCGGGGCACGCGACACCTGCCGGCGGGGGAAGTGCGGATCGTCGAAACCAGCAAAATTCCCCTCCACGATAGCCGCGGCAACGTGGTGGGGGTACTCGGACTGTTCGAGGACATCGGCGACCGCCTGCAGACGGCGGAATTGCTGCAACAGCGACTCACGGCGATCGAAAGCAGCAGTGACGGCATCGCCATTCAAAATCGCCAGCGGGAATTCACCTACGTCAACCGCGCCTATCTGAAAATGTTTGGCTATTCCCGACCGGGAGAACTGTTAGGGAAAACCTGGCGGGAACTCTACGAACCCGACGAGATCGACCGCCTCGAACGGGAAATTATTCCCCAGGTCAAAACCAATTGCCAGTGGCAGGGGGAACTCCACGGCCGCAAGCGAGACGGCACCTCTTTCACCCAGGAAGTATCCTTCAGCCTCACGGAGGCGGGGATGGTGTGCATCTGCCGCGACGTGACGGAACGCAAGCAGATCGAAGCCACGTTGATGCTGTACAAGCAGGCGGTCGAATGTTCCAGCGACGCCATCGGCATCGCCGACGCCCAAGGCCATCACTTTTATCAAAATCTGGCATTTTCGCGGATGTTCGATTGCGAAACGGTGGAAGAATTTAACGAATTTGGAGGCATACCCGCCGCCTTCATCGACCCCACCATCGTACCCGAAATCTTTGTCGCCCTCAACCAGGGAGAGAGTTGGATCGGCGAAGTCGAACAGCGATCCAAACGCGATCGCCGCCAACAAATTCTCCTGCGGGCCAATGCCATTAAAGACGGTGAGGGCAACGTGATCGGGGCGATCGCATCTCACACCGACATCACCGAGCGCAAACAAGCCGAAGCGGCCCTGCAGCGCACCACCCAGGCCCTCAAGGAAGCCCAAGAATTGGCCCACATCGGCAATTGGGAATACGACCCCCGCAACAACACGATTATCTGGTCCGACGAGGTATTTCGGATTTTTAACCGCGATCGCGATTTGGGTCCCCCCGGCATCCCCGAATCCCTGGAATATTACCACCCCGACGACCGCGATCGGATTCAGACCGCCCTCGGGAAGACGGCCATAGACGGAACCCCGGCGGAGGTGGAGGCGCGACTTTCCTCCGACCCCCCCCGCCACGTCCACATCAAGGTGAAAGCGGTTCGCGACGGGGGCGACCGCATCGTTAGCCTGTTCGGGACGATCATGGACGTCACCGAACTCAAACGGGCCGAAACTCACCTGCAACAAAAAACCCGGGAACTCGAGAGCACCCTGCAAGAACTCAAACGCGCCCAAACGCAATTAATTCAGAGCGAAAAAATGTCCGGCCTAGGGCAACTCGTCGCCGGAGTCGCCCACGAAGTCAACAACCCCGTCGGATTTATTTTGGGGAATGTCGCCCACCTGCGGGGATATGTCGGCGACCTGCTGTTGTTGATCGAAACCTATCAGAAACACAACGCACAATCGCCGGAAATCGAGAAATTGATCGAGGAAATCGACCTGGATTTCTTGACCTACGACCTGCCCCAATTGATGAATTCCGTCGAGACGGGGGCGAGACGCATCCAAGCTATCGTCCAGTCCTTGAAGAATTTTTCCCGCCTGAACGAGGCGGAAATGAAAGAGGCGGACATCCACCAAGGACTCGACAGCAGCCTGACGATTCTCAACGGCCGCCTGCAACTGTCCCCCGGCGGCCCGGAAATTGCGATCGCCAAAAATTACGGCGATCTGCCCAAAATCGAATGCTATCCGGGACAGCTCAACCAGGTGTTTTTTAACATCATCAGCAACGCGATCGACGCCTTACAATGTTTGGGGGACGAAGGGACTCACCAACCCCCGCAAATTACGATTACCACGGCGATCGCGGACGACAATCGGGCGGTGATCCGCATCGCGGACAACGGAGAAGGGATGACTCAAGAGGTGCGATCGCGCATTTTCGACCCCTTTTTCACCACCAAACCGGTGGGGATGGGAACCGGATTGGGATTGTCCGTCAGCTACCAAATTATCGTCGATCGCCACAAGGGAGAGTTGGACTGCACCTCCGAGAAGGGCAAGGGTTCGGAGTTTCGCATCGAAATTCCCATCCGCCAAAGCCGTTGAAGGTAGGGAGTCGGGAGTCGGGAGTCGGGAGTCGGTCGTAGGGAAGTGGCGGAAGCAACGGGTGGGACCTCCGCACCGCTTGGGAATCAATTCCCTTTTCTTGTAGCGAAAATCATATTCAGATGATTGGGGAATTTTCTGCCTCCTCCGCCTCCTCTGCCTCCTCCGCCTCCTCTGCCTCCTCCGCGTAGCGCTATAATTGCTGTCGTTTATCTGCCCGAATTATCTATGAACGTAATACCCGCGATCGACCTGTTGGAGGGGCGCTGCGTGCGTCTGTACCAGGGAGACTACGATCGCTCCGAGACTTTCAACGAAGATCCCGTCGCCGTAGCCCGAGAGTGGGTCGCCCAGGGTGCAACCCGCCTCCATTTGGTCGATCTCGACGGGGCCAAGCGGGGGGAACCCACCAACCACGAGGCGATCGGCGCGATCGCCCGAGCCGTGGAGGTTCCGGTGCAGGTGGGGGGCGGACTGCGATCGCGCGAAACCGTCGCCGCCCTGTTCGATTTGGGCGTGGAACGGGCCATTTTGGGGACGGTAGCCGTGGAAAATCCCCAATTAGTCGCCGAATTGTGCCGGGAGTTTCCCGGACGCATCGCCGTGGGTATCGACGCCCGCAACGGCAAAGTTGCCACCCGGGGATGGCTGGAAACCTCCGAGGTGGAAGCCACCGATCTCGCCCACCGAATGGCACAGTTGGGCGTCGCGGCCATTATCTACACCGACATCCATCGGGACGGAACCCTGCAGGGTCCCAACAAAGACGCTTTGCGGGAAGTGGCGGAAATCGTCTCAATTCCGGTCATCGCTTCGGGCGGCGTCAGTTCCATCACCGATTTGTTGGGGTTATTGGCATTGGAACCCCTCGGCGTTACGGGTGTAATTGTCGGTCGGGCACTGTACACTGGAGACGTGATTTTAAAAGAGGCACTTCAGGCGATCGGCCAAGGACGTTGGCAAGACGTTCCCCCGGATTTTGGCAATTCCACATTCGCTTGATCGCGGTTAAATTTTATCGTCAATTCCCCTTCGTCCGCGACGGCAGGAGGGGACAAATTATAGCAGTGAGCGCTGGAGTCGTCACAGACCTTATATCAAGTCTGGTTATTTAGCCGCACTAACTCTCTAATCATCTGAATATGATTGGGAAGGTTTTGCGGTCAAAAAACCGGATCTGATATAATCACACGATCGCTCATTGCTATATGATATCATGTCCGCTATCAATCGTCAAAAATCCCCTTTTAAAGGGGGACTGGAAAAGGGAAATTCTCCCCCCTTACCAAGGGGGGTTGGGGGGGATCAATATAATTCGTATTTCAATAATGTACAGGGCAGCGCCCCATTGTAAAGGGGGATTCTTTTCGACGTTCTCAAACCGATCCGCTTCGAGAGTTCCTTATTTCCCGTAAAAATAAACGCCGTCCAGCCCTTAAACCGCTGCTTGAGAATATCCCCCAAAAGCTGATATAATTCCCCCAACTCCTCGACATTTCCCAACCGTTCGCCGTAGGGGGGATTGCAGACAATGATCCCTCCATCTGCCGGCGGTTCCACCTCCGAGAGTTCCGATCGCACCAACTGCAGGCGATCGCCCACCCCGCACTGTCGGGCGTTATACTCAGCTTGGGCGAGCACCTCCGGATCGCGATCGCACCCCACAATGGGAACCCCCAATTCTTCGCGTCGGCTATCCTCCGCATCCCGGCGAATCCGGTCCCACAGTGACGCATCAAAATCCGGCCATTTCATGAACCCGAAGCCGTCCCGAAACAGTCCGGGGGCGACGTTCAACGCCTTCAAACTCGCCTCCAAAGGCAACGTTCCCGAACCGCACAGGGGGTCCAAAAACGGGCGATCGCACTCCCACTCCGCAAACTCCAACAACGCCGCCGCCAAACTTTCCTTCAGGGGGGCTTTCCCGACGGCGGGACGGTATCCCCGGCGGTGGAGGCTGGTCCCGGAACTGTCGAGGCTGAGAATGCCCCGATCGCGGTGGATGTGGAGGTTAAGGTGCAAGTCGGGATCGTTGATGTCCACCGTCGATCGCCGCCCGAATTGTCGCCGCTGCCGGTCCACGATCGCATTTTTGACCTGCAAGGCGGTAAAGTGGGTATGGTTGAGCTTCGTATTGCTTCCCGTGCAGTGAACGGCCAAAGTTTGCTCGGGGTGAAGGTACTCTTCCCAATCAATTTTCTGCACTTCTCGATAGAGGCGCTCGGCATCCGGACAGGGGAATTTGGCGATCGGAACCAGGACTCGAAAAATCGTTCTCGCCCACAAATTAACCCGATAAAGTAGGGCGCGATCGCCACTAAAATTGACCCCGGCAAACTCCGCCTCAACCTGCGTCGCCCCCAGCCTTTTTAACTCCTTTGCCGCCATCGGTTCCAACCCGCGAGCGACGGTTGCAAAATACTGAGACATTTGACTAAAATTCCAGGCCCGAACCAGATAACTTCTCGGCGCAAAACTTCCGGCTCAATTGTAAAAAAATCATTAAGTTAATCGTTTTTTGTCCTTTTTCGTGCAGTTAAACTGCCTTCGGGGCGATCGTCGCGCCCAAACCAAAACGTCCCAAATCCATCAATTTGAGCTTATGGAAGTTGCAACAACTAAAGCGGCCAGAACATCTGACCGCCAGATATCATCCTCACACCACATACAGGAATGACACGTATTAAACAGAGACATTATTTTCCTTTTTTTCAGAAAGGACACCGACGACTGGCCGTGTTTCGTCTCGGTGCCCTCACTGGTTCGCTCCTCACACGCTAGTAACTCTAGCCAACCCCCCCAGGGTTTGTCAACACTTTTGGAGAAAAAATTTCCTCCGATCGCCGAAAACCCTTAAAAATCAAGTGATATTTAACCCTCTCCCCACACCAACGAATGAGACATTTGCTCGGGTCCATTTCCGGGGCGATCGGGGGGTCAGACCCACCTCTGAGTCACCGTCCGCGCCTCACACCAACGGATCGATCATTCTCAACCAATTCAAAATCAGCGGGTTCACCACGGTTGGCCGTTCGTCGTGGGGACAGTGGCCCGTTTTGGGAATGGAAACAAACTCGACGGGGGCGCCGGTTGCCGCCAAATCCCGATAAATCTGGGCGCCCTTGATGGGAGTCCAGGGGTCATCCTCTCCCCAGATTACTAATAAAGGACGCTCCAGGCGGGGCAGAAGTTCCGACGGATGGGGGCCAGCCGGGGCCGTCAAAATTGACGCGAACACCTTTTGTGCTCCCGCATCGTTAGAAGGTTCGTAAAGCAAATCGACCAATTCATCCGTCACCGCTTCCCGGTTGCCGTAAACTTGGCGCAGGGTGTTGCGGATGCGACGTTTCTGGCGAACTTGGTTGAATAAGAACGGACCGATCGCCGGAGAGCTCACCAACTTGCTAAACGTCCCCATCATCACCCGCAGGGGAAAATTTAACTCCTCCGGACGGTGGTTCAGTCCCCCGGCACAGTTCAACAAAACCGCCCCCCGGCAGATCTCCGGGTGGTCCACCGCCACCATCAGACTCAGCAGGGCCCCGATGGAGTTGCCAACAAAGACCGCCGGTTCCCCGATGTGTTCGGCCCAGAAGTCCCGCAGCAGTTCTTTCCACAGGTCCAAACTGTAGTCAACGGCGGGTTTGTCCGATGCCCCGAACCCCAGCAAATCCAGGGCAAACACCCGGTATCCCCCCTCGGCCAAAACGGGGATATTGTGCCGCCAGTGGCCGATAGAAGCGCCGAAACCGTGGATCAAGACCAGGGGTTGGCCGGTTCCCCGGACGGTATAGCGGATCGCGCGATCGCGCCACGTCCAGTCCTGGGGGTCGAAATCGCGGGAAATACTCGGAGATGATTGGGTCGCCGTCATCTTATTAACTTTTGTAAACTATCTTTTCCGATCATATAGTGCTTTGTGCTTCTCGTTGGGGAAGACACCGGGTTTCTATCCGGCACTCGGGTGGGGAAATTGCAGTTTCTCCGAGAAACCCGGTTTCTAGAGTTCTCGCTGGTTGGGGAAGACACCGGGTTTCTATCCGGCACTCGGGTGGGGAAATTGCAGTTTCTCCGAGAAACCCGGTTTCTAGATCAGTAAAGGTCAAAAAATACCGACTAACGATCCATGAGAAAACAGGGGATTGCACCCCCTACGTTACCTGTATTTCTGACAGAGAAACGGTGATGCGATCGCTCCAGTCGCGGCAGATATGTGAATATCAAACAGTTAAAATATTGACCGCGATCGGCCTCTGCCACTATGCTATAGTACAATCAGGGTGCAAGCCTTGCGCCCCTACAATACCCCAAACTCTACACCCTGTCGCCCGTCGCTATCGATTAATTTAATATGAATGAAATTCAGTCCTGGAAACAAGAAAGCGTCATCCTCAACAGCAAACTCATTCTCGACAACTTCCAACACTGGATAGGGAAACCCTTACTGGAAATAACCGGAACGCCGGAAGAAATGGCAAAAGCATTATTTGAAGCCCCCCATCCCGTCTTTTGTCACGGGACAGAAGCCGACCCCATTTATAATTACGGAAACCGGAAAGCGATGGAATTGTGGGAAGTGAGTTGGGAAGAATTAACCCAAATGCCCTCCCGATATTCCGCCCCGCCGATGGATCGAGAAGAACGCTTGCAACTCCTCAAAACAGTCACCGAGAATGGATATATCAAACAAGGGAAAGGCATCCGCATTTCGCGGACGGGGCAGCGTTTTCTCATTTCCGATTTTATCGTCTGGAATCTGTTGAGCGATCGCGGAAACTATTGCGGACAAGCCGCCACATTCTCAAAATGGAAAAAAATCGATTAAATTGACCAATATAGCAGTATATAGCAACGAGCGCTGGCGTGGTTACACGCCGGGAATGATCGATCTCTCTACTCCCGACTCCCTTTTATAGGTTTTGTAACTAGACGATCGCGCACTGCTATAAATTAGGGGAAATACGAACCATTTCTCCGTGTCCTCTGTGCCTCTGTGGTGAAATCTTCCAACTCCTCTTATCCAGCCAACTCAAACGGTCAAAGTTGGCGCGGTTAATTAGCCAATGATAAAGTCCCCCTTGTGAAGGGGGATAATGGGGAATCATCGGTATCTCATTTGATCGAAAACCGCTCTCATCACAGCAACTTCTCTTTCAACTGCTGCAACTTGTCCGGAGAAAGCGTTATTTTAATATCCACCAATTGCTCCTGATCCCGGAATAACAACAGCAGACCATTCTTTCCGACAGCCATATGGGGATCGTGGATTTCCACCGTCTCATATCGCACCTCGGGAATAGTGACTCGGACTACCACTTGCTGCTGAGATTGGGGGTAAATATAAAGTTGCTGCTGGCGGGTGTCGAGTTCCAGTTTGGCGGGGGTCATGTTGCGTTCGTCGCGGTTATCTGGCTTGTACCAATACAGCGTAATTCCCCGCATTTCCGGGTTGACAATCACGAAAGTTTCGTCGAACTTTTGGGGATCCCAATTTAACTGGTGGGGATTGGCATCTTGGGGTACCAACCGCTGCTGCCAGTCCACCTTAATTCCCTTGAGATTGCCCCACCACTCCCGGATCGCCTCCAGGTTGTCGGCATTGTCCGGATTGTTGCTACCATACTGCCAAACCATTGTTTGATCCATTTTGAGTCCCTCGCGTTTGCCACTTGACTTCTAATTTAACTTCACCGCCTGCCGATGGATTTACCGATTATTTTTCATCCCGATTACGTCGCCCCCCTACCCCCCGGACACCGCTTTCCGATGCAAAAGTTCGGGTTACTCTGCGAGATGTTACTCCGGGAAGGGACGATCGCGCGATCGCAACTTCACCAGCCGGAACTCCCCCCCGATAAGTGGATCGAACTCGTCCACCATCCCGATTACGTCAAAGCCTACTGCGAGGGAACCCTCGACCCGAAGGCCCAGCGTCGCATCGGCCTCCCCTGGACTCCGGCCTTGGCGAAGCGAACCCGCATCGCCGTGGGGGGGGCGATCTTGACGGCAAAATTGGCCTTGTCAAAGGGGTTAGCCTGCAATACGGCGGGGGGAACACACCACGCCTTTCCGGGGTACGGGTCGGGATTTTGCATTTTCAACGATATCGCGATCGCGGCGAAGGTGATGCGACATCTGGGACTGGCCCAAAAAATCCTGATCGTGGATCTCGACGTCCACCAGGGGGACGCGACGGCGGTGATTTTCCAAGACGAACCCGACGTATTCACCTTTTCCATGCACTCTCAGGCGAACTTCCCGGCCAAAAAACAAATCGGCGATCGCGACGTCCCCCTACCCGTGGGGATGGAAGATGACGAATATTTGCAAACCCTGGCGGAATATTTGCCGGATTTACTTGCGGAATTCCGCCCCGATCTGGTGATTTATGATGCAGGGGTCGATCCCCACATCGACGACCGCCTGGGAAAACTCGCCCTCACCGACTCGGGGTTGTGGCGCCGGGAAATGCAGGTGTTGTCAACGTGCGTCGGCATGGGGTATCCCGTGGCCGGAATCATCGGCGGCGGCTACTGCGACGACATGGAAGCCCTGGTTTACCGCCATTCTCTCCTCCACCGAGCCGCTTCGGAAGTTTACTGTCAGTACCGGCTGTAATGGTAGTAAAATAACAGGCAGTCAACCGATGGTGTATGCAAACTCAGGGTGGTGT
>JBNGCR010000057.1:21139-27784 GCA_050045915.1 Limnospira sp. | reverse complement strand
CTAAGCCGGACACTTTTCTTTCAGCAGTTGACACACTTCCTGATCCGACGTTTGGGAGAAATTGTTGTACCACAAACCGACGGACAAAAACGGGTGGGGCGTTTCGGTACAGAAAACGCGATCGGCCACATCCTGCAACTCGTCGCAGGTTTCCACCGCCGCCACCGGGACCGCCACCACGATTTCTCGGGGTTGCTGCTGCCGCAGGGCTTGGATGGCCACCCGCATCGTCGCCCCCGTCGCCAAACCGTCGTCGATGATGATGGCGATTTTGTCCGTGACGTTGAGGGGGGGCCTGTCGCCCCGGTACAGTTGCTCGCGGCGGTGGAGCTCCCGCGTTTCGGCTTCGGCGACTTGTTCGATCGCCCCCCGGGATAACCTCAAACCCCGGACAATCTGCGGGTTCAGGTAGCGGACGTCGCCGGATGCGATCGCCCCCATCGCTAATTCTGAATGGCCGGGAACCCCCAATTTTCGGACTAAAAGCACGTCCAGGGGGATATCGAGGATTTGGGCGACTTCGTAGGCGACGGGGACGCCTCCCCGGGGCAGTCCCAACGCCACCGCGTCGGGGTTGTTCCCGTAGGTGGATCTCAACTCCCGTCCCAGGCGGCGGCCCGCTTCAATTCGATCGCGGAATATCATGGTGGTTCCTCCTATTCTTCGTCGTCAGTTTTGGAGGGAATCGCTTCTTCGGGATCTTCCCCCAGAAAGTCCTGGGGATCGGTGGTGGGGCTGATGGCGATATCCTTCCAGGCTTCGGCTTCCGGCTGTTGCGGCTCGACTTCGCGATTTTGCTCTCGGGTCTGTTCTTGAGCCATAACTGTTCCTCAATTCTTCTCGATATCCCGCCATCGCGGGTATCGGTTCTGCTTCGATCTTGCCTTCTCCCGCCGAGGTTTTTCGTCTGACTTCGGGAAGACTTTTTCCGCCGCCGACCCGGAAATGGCATCTTCTTCCTTTCTTGGTAAGATGGGTGAGAAGCAAAATCGCTAATTTTAAAAACCGGAACTTATCGTTGCTGATATTATACCATAAAAATGGAGTTTGGTTTTAAATAATTGTAAATATTTTTGATATTTTGGGTGCGTTTTAGTTCGGAAAAACAGGAGTATAAACCGATGAAAAGCAGTTGGCTGAAATTGTGTCTGGGGCTGATTTGTGACGCGACAATGGCGGTTATTTTATTTCCCGAGATTGCCCAAACTCAACCCGTTACCCCCGCCGCAGACGGGACGGGAACGGTCGTCGATGTACAAGGAAATCAGTTCGACATCCGGGGCGGTTCCCTCGCCGGGGACGGTCAGAATTTATTTCACAGTTTCCAACAATTCGGACTCTCGGAAGGACAGGTTGCCAACTTTTTGTCGAATCCCGAAATTCGCAATATTTTGGGTCGGGTCGTGGGCGGGGATGCTTCGATTATCCACGGTTTGATTCAGGTGACAGGGGGCAATTCCAACCTATTTTTGATGAATCCGGCTGGTATTGTTTTCGGCCCCAACGCCCGTTTGAATGTCCCGGGCGATTTTACCGTCACCACCGCCACGGGTATCGAATTTGGGAATAACTGGTTTGACGCGATCGCCGATAATAATTATAGCAGTTTAATCGGAACTCCCAGCGGGTATTTATTCGCGATCGACCGGCCGGGTGCGATCGTCAACCAGGGCAATTTGATCTTAGATGCCGGACACAATTTGACCCTGCTGGGTGGAACGGTCATCAATACCGGAAATCTGTCGGTTTCGGGGGGTAATATTACCATCGCGGCCGTCCCCGGAGAGAGTCGGGTTCGCATTTCCCACGCCGGACAACTTTTGAGCTTGGAAATCTCCGCCCTGCCGTCGGAAAGCACTCACCATTATCCTATCACACCTTTGGATTTTCCGCAACTGTTGGCGGGGGATGATACCGTCAACGCGAATACCGTCAGCGTCAATACCAACGGCGAAATCGTCCTGGGTCATTCCGAGACGACAGTACCGAATCGGGCCGGAAGTGCGATCGCATCCGGAACCCTTTCAACGGCGGAAACGGAAAGCGGGACGGGCGGAACCGTGGGTATTTTTGGCGAAGCGGTCGCCGTTGTCGATGGCGAAATTTCGGCATCGGGAACCGACGGCGGGGGCAGTATTTACGTCGGCGGCGGTTATCGCGGAAATGGGGATTTTCCCAACTCTCGGACGACGACCATTGACGGTCTTTCCGTCCTATCCGCAAATTCGATAACCGGAGATGGCGGGGATATTGTCATTTGGTCGGACGGAAATACTTATTTTTCGGGAACCGCAACGGCGATGGGAATCAATGGCGGGTTTGTGGAAGTGTCGGGCGAAGGGAACTTGCAGTTTTTGGGGAGTGTGAATGTCGGGGGAATCTCGGGAGAACCGGGGACGCTATTACTCGACCCGAGAAATTTGACGGTTGTGGAAGGGGGCGAGGGTGAAACGACTCGGGAAGGCGATAGTATCGTTAGTACAAATAGTCTGGCGGAATCCGAGGGCAATATTATTTTGGATGCCGACAACGATATTACTGTCGAGGGCGATATTGTTGTCGAGACTTCGGTGGAATTGCGGGCGGGACGCAGTATTAATTTAAAGGCCGATATCGATACGTCCGCCGGGAATGGGGAAATTTCGTTATTCGGCAATCGCGACGAGATGGATGGAAATGTCCGCGAAGCGGGGGCGGCAAATATTTTTCAGGCGGAAGGAACCCGACTGAATGCCGGGGAAGGGAATATTTTTATCGAGTTGGGCGGTTTGGGGGAAGTCGGAAATATCGAGTTGGGCAATTTGACGACAACTGGGGATTTAACCGTCCACGCCAACGGCGGCAGCGTTTTTCGGGGGGCGGGGACTCCTTTGATTGAGGCGGGGAGGGCGAGTTTTATTACTGCTGGAGACGGACAAATCGGGTCGATTTCAGAACCGTTGGGGATTGATGCGGGGAATTTGGAAGCCGCCGCTGGGTTGGGGGGGCTATTTTTTCAGGCTGTCGGCGACGTGACGGTTGGCGGCGTGACGGATGAGTTGTCGGGACTGACGACGACGGGGGGAGGAGAAATCGTCCTGAATGCGGGGGGCGATTTGCGGGTGGCGGAGAATATTTCGACGGCGACGATAGAAGAAGCGGGGAGGACGGGAAATATTACCCTCGATGCGGAAGGGGAAGTGGATACGACGGGAGGGGTTATCGATTCTACTGCTTTGAGTGGGCGGGGCGGGGATATTCAAATAACCGCGACTGACGATATGATGACGGGGGATATTATATCGGGGGCTTTAGGAGTCCGCCGGGAGTCGGCGACAGTCGGCGACGGAGATTTGAACTCCGAAAACCTGCAACCGGGACAACCGCCGCCGCCGGGAGGGAGTCCCCCCAACGGCGGCAATATCACCCTTGCCAGTCGGGAGGGAAATATTGATACGACGGGGGGAGAGTTGTATTCGGGGGCTCTCGCCGGAGAGGGGGGAAATATGACGCTGGAAGCTGCGGGGGATGTCGCCGTCGGAATCGTGGACGCGGCGGGAGAAGTCGAGGGGGGAAATATTACCATCACCTCCGCTGCCGGAAATATTGATACCAGCGGGGGCGAGTTATTGACTGAAGCGTTTTCGCCGATGGGGAGGGATGGAAATATCACCCTGACGGCGGATTCGGGTAGTATTATTAAAGGAGATGTTGCGATCGCATTTTCGGCTGATAGGGTGGCGGACTTCAGTGGCGAGGTGATTTTGGAAGCCTTCAACGATGTTACCATCAATGAAGCGATCGCCACCTCGGATTCGATTCAAATTCGGGCTGGACGCAGTATTATTATCAACGCCGATATCGACACCTCCGCCGGAAACGGCAATATCGTGTTGCGGGGAAACAATCGGGCGGCGGCGGGGGACTCCCGCCAAGATGGGGCGGCAAATATTATCCAAGCATCGGATACCCGATTAACCGCCGGAAGCGGTAATATCCTGTTGGAGTTGGGAGATGCCGGGGAAGTCGGCAATATTATCGTCGATGGCATCGACACCACCGGGGCAGTTGTCCTCGACGCCAATACCGGAAATATCCGACGGGCGGCGGAGACTTCGGAAATCCAAGCGGGCTCTGCCGTATTTTACACCGCCGCGGGCGGCATCGGTTCGGCCGCCGAACCCCTTCCCGTCAATCTCGGCAATTTGGAAGCGAGGGCGGGAAGTTCCGGTATCTTTTTAACCGATAATAATAATGACATCACCATCGGCGGCGTCACGGACGACTTATTCGGAATCGAGACATCCGGCGGGGCGGTTTCCATTACGACAGAAGGAAATTTGACTCTCGCCGCGGAAGAAGAAATCGTTACCGACGGCGGAGATATCGCCCTCGACAGTGGCGGCGATATCGATACGACGGAAGGAATTTTGGAGACGGTGGGTTTCGATGCCCAAAGTCGGGGCGGCAATTTAACCCTGTCGGCGGAAGGCGATTTGCGGGTGGGCGAGGCGTTCACGATGGGGGCACAGCAAGCGGGCAATGTCGATTTTACAGCGGCGGGGGCGATCGCGACAAGTTTCATCGATGCCAGCGGTTCGGCGGGGGAAGGCGGGACCGTCACTATCGAAGCGGGGGAAAGCGTTAACGTCGGGTTCGTCACCACCCACGGCGAAACCCGGGGCGGCGACATTATTATCACCAGCGATAACGGCGACATCGACAATAGCGAGGGATTCCTCGACACCTCCGCCCTCGACGGCGACGACGGGACCATCTCCCTGCGGGCGGACTCCGGCAGCATCGTCACCGGAGGTGGCATGGGGGCGGGCGATATGCCCCCGCCCCGAGAAGATATCGAATTCAATGCGATGGCGGTGGCGGATTTCAGCGGACGGGTGATTTTGGAAGCCTTCAACGATGTCACTATCGGCGAACCCATCCGAACCTCCGAATCCATCGAAATTCGGGCCGGACGCAGTATTTTTATTAATGCTAATATCGATACTTCTGACGGAAACGGCAATATCGCCCTGCGGGGAAATAACCGGGCGGCGGCGGCGGGGCAGCGGCAACCTGGACAAGCCGACATCATCCAGCAAGAGGGGACGGAAATTAACGCCGGCGGCGGCAACATCCTTTTACAACTGGGAAATGCGGGGGGAATGGATGATGTCGGAGAAATCCGATTCCACCGCATCAACACCACCGGAACCGTCGTGATGAGTTCCGGCGGCGGGCCGATTTTGCGGGCGTCCGATACTTCTTTATTAAGGGCGGGGATGGCGGCATTTCAAACCTTCGCCCGGGGCGGCATCGGCGAACCCGACGCCCCGATTCCCGTGGAAGTCGATAATTTGGAAGCCGTCACCGGGGAAAGGGGAATGTTTTTCAATTCCCCCAATTCGGGTTTGATGCTGGGGGGCGTGACGGACAGTTTGCCCGGTATCGAAACCTTTGAAGGGGGAGAAATCGGTATTCGGGCGGCTGGGGATATCACCATCCGCGAAAGGATTTCCCGAAATTCGTTCTTCGGCGGCGGGGGAAATATTAATATCGTCAGTGGCGGGAATCTCGACGCCTCGGACGGCAATATTTTCTCGTTTTCTGCTAATGGCAACGGGGGGAATGTCCGGCTGGAAGCCCGGGGAAATGTGACGACGGGATTTATTTCCGCCACGGGAGATGTGGAGGGGGGCAGTATTACCATTATCAGTCAAAATGGGGCGATTGATACGACGGCGGCGGGGACGATATCGGATATTACAATAGCGACGGATGCCGATGTCTCGTCGGAGGAAGTGGCGAATATTTTTTCGGTGGAAACTGCCAATTTGGATGCGTTCGCCCCCGATGGCATTGGGGGGGACGTGACGTTGACGGCCCCGGAAGATATCACCACGGGAAATATCAGTTCCTTCGGGGGAACCCAAAGCGGTCGTGTGACGGTGACATCGACAACGGGAAATATCGAAACAGGGGTGATTTTTTCGACGACTTCCGAGGGAACCAGCGGCAATATTGCGATCGCAACCCGTCAGGGAGATATCGATATTAACCACATCGCCACCTATTCGGATGCGGGCGACGGCGGCGATATTTACCTCGATGCCGGGGGTTCGATTACGATTAATAATATCGCGTCTTTTGGCGATTTGTCAAGTGGTGATGTCACCCTGAATAGCGATAATAGTCTGATGACAACGGGGATGATTCAAACCCTCGCTCCTAGTGGCGTGAGTGGGAATATTCGATTAAATACATTCAGTATTTCTGGAGATATTAAAACGGCGAATTTGCGAACCGCCGGGGATGACGGGGCGGGACGGGTGGAAATTACGACGGCGGACGGCGATGTGATTACGGAAGATATCACGTCGGAATCTGATTCGGGAAATGCCGGGGGAATTGATATCGATTCCGGGGGCGATATTACCACCGGAGATCAGACGGTTTCTTCGGGTGACGGAGATGCGAGTATCGAGAATACCGCCGCCGGTGATATTACCACCGGAGATCAGACGGCGGATTCTGATCATGGAGATGCGAGTATTAATAATACTGCCGGGGGCGATATCAATACCGGAGATCAAAGTGCGATCGCAGATGACGGAGATGCGAGTATTAATAATACTGCCGGGGGCGATATCAATACCGGAGATCAAA
>JBNGCR010000057.1:0-21039 GCA_050045915.1 Limnospira sp. | reverse complement strand
GGAGATGCGAGTATTAATAATACTGCCGGGGGCGATATCAATACCGGAGATCAAAGTGCGATCGCGGACAACGGAGATGCCGAAATTACCAACGAAACCCCCGGTGATTTGAATGTAGGGGAACAGGTGGCGATCGCGGATGGAAATGCCGGAACAATCGACAATAACATTGGTGGTGAAATTAACCCCGATCCTTCCCCTATTATAACAGATGAGGCGACAACAGAACCAATTTTTAATCCGCCCAATTTGGATAATAATTCGACCGAAAATTATCCCGCAGTTCCCATAAATACCGATAATAATAATACGACGACTTTACCCCCGGTTGTGGGCGATACCCAAGTTCCGCCTATCGCCACACCTAACAACATTTTGCAGCAGTTGTCAACCACTCCCGCCGGCCGTGGAATTGCGAGGGCGATGGCGACCCAAACCCCGCCCCCACCCCGCCGAAACGGAGAAAGGGCGATCGCTCCCGATACCGCATCCGCCGAAATTATCAACAGTTTGAATACCACCACAACCGCTCCCCTAGCGACTCCCGCAGGCGAAGCCGTGGCGGTATTGGAACAAAGCCGCAGCCGGGAATTTTCCCAGTATTTGGGAACGGAAATAACCCAAACCTCCGCCAACACCGCCAGCGTCCGGGAACTCCTCGACGACATCCAAAAACAGACCGGAAACCGTTCCGCAATTTTGTATATTACGGTGTTTTCTGATAATATAGAATTGGTGGTTTTTACCGCCGGAGGCGAGCCCCTCAGCAAGACCGTGGCGGGGGTATCCCGGGAAGAATTGTTGAAAGCGATCGACGAGTTTCGCCGACAAGTCCTCGACCCCCGCCATCGCAGTTCCAAACGCTATCTCAAAATTAGTCAACAACTTTACGAATGGTTAATCGCCCCCGTCGCCTCCGAACTCAAAGCCAACGAAATCGACACGCTATTATTCAGTTTAGATGCGGGATTGCGGAGCCTGCCGATCGCAGCATTATACGACGGAGAACAGTTTTTAGTCGAAACCTACAGCCTCAGTTTGATCCCCAGTATCAGCCTCACCGATACCCGCTATCGAGCCATTCAAGGCGCCCAATTACTGGCAATGGGCGCCAGCGAATTTTCCACCCTCCCGGCCCTCCCCGCCGTCCCCGTGGAACTGGAAACCATCGGTCAACTGTGGTCGGGAGAAGCCTTTTTAAACCAGGCATTTACCCGCGAAAACCTCCGTTCCCAGCGGCAGGAACGACCCTACCGCATCATCCACCTCGCCACCCACGCCGAATTCAAAAGCGGCGACCCCGGCAACTCCTACATCCAACTGTGGGGGGAGGAGAAATTGCAACTCGACCAACTGCGGGAATTGGGGTGGAACGAGCCCGCTGTGGATTTGCTGGTGCTCTCCGCCTGCCGGACCGCCTTGGGGGACGAGAACGCCGAATTGGGATTCGCGGGATTAGCCGTCCAGGCGGGGGTGAAATCCGCCCTGGCGAGTCTGTGGTACGTCAGCGACGAGGGGACTTTGGCGTTAATGACCGAATTTTACGACTATCTGAGTCAAGCCACGATTAAGGCGGAGGCCCTGCGGCAGGCCCAACTCGCCATGCTGCGGGGAGAGGTGGTCATCCAGGATGGGGAATTGCGGGGGACGGGGATTCGCGGCGGCGGGATTCAACTGCCCAAAACCCTGGCGAATGCCGCTTCCGAGGATTTATCCCACCCCTATTATTGGGCCGGATTTACCTTAATTGGCAGTCCGTGGTAGGGAATAATTAATAATATCAAATCCGGTTGAATGCCCAGACTTGAGTCGGGAGTCGAGAGTCGGGAGTCGGGAGTCGGGAGTCGAGAGTCGTTAGCTTTCCCATCGAATCTAAAATCTAAAATTCTCTACACCCGACAATTGCGGTCAATTATCCGGATCTGATATAATTAATAATTGATAATTAATAATTATTTTTTATAAACCGGGTTTCTATCCCAGTTCAGTAGAGTTCAGTAGCTAAGACCCGCCTGGAAATTCATTTCCAGGCTGATAGCAAAAGTCCACTCAAGTGGACTGGGTTGGTCAATATCTGGGTGGGGGGGAAGAAACCCGGTTTCTCGGTTTATCCGAGTTGCTACGGTTTCAACCGCCAACCGGGTTTGACGGTTTGATGTTCCCGGGCGATCGCCAAGCAGTCGTCGGGCACGTCGTCGGTGATGACAGAACCGGCGGCGATGGTGACATCTTCTCCCACGGTAATGGGCGCCACCAGGACGCTATTTGAACCGGTTTTGGTACGATCGCCGATGGTGGTGTGATGCTTTTTCACCCCGTCGTAATTGGCAGTAATCGTCCCCGCCCCGACGTTCACTTGTTGGCCGAGGGTGGCGTCGCCGATGTAGGATAAATGGGCGATATTGGTGCGATCGCCGACCGTGGCGTTTTTCAATTCCACGAAATTGCCGATCCGACATCCCGCCCCGACGTCCGCATGGCCCCGCAGGTGGGCGTAGGGACCGATGCGAGTATTGTCCGCGATCGCACTGTCGGACACCACCGAATACAATACCGTCACGTTTGCCCCGATCTGGCTGTTTTCGACCAAACTTCCCGGCCCGATGCGACTCCCCGACCGGATCGCGGTCTGCCCCCGCAAATGGGTTTGGGGCTCGATAATCACATCCGCCTCCAATTTCACCGTATCATCGATGGTGATACTGTCGGGGTCGATCAGCGTCACCCCCGCATCCATCCAAGCCTCCTTCACCCACTCCTGCAACACGTCGTGGGCGGCGGCGAGGTGGCGGCGGTTGTTGATGCCCATGATTTCCCGGAAATCGTCCACATCCACGGCCATGACGGGGCTGAGGTGGTGGACTGTATCGGTCAAATAATATTCCTGCTGGTCGTTGTCCGCCTTCAGGTCGGGGAGAATTTTCGCCAACGCCGGCCAGTTAAAACAGTATACCCCCGCGTTGATGCGGTGATTTTGCTTTTGGGCGTCGGTACAGTCCCGATGTTCGACGATCTGCTTGACGCGGTTCTGGCTGTCGCAAAACACCCGGCCGTATCCCGTCGGGTTCGGCAGGTTCGCCGTCAAGATGGTGGCAGCGTTGCCCTGTTTTTTGTGGATGTCCATCAACTGTTCCAGGGTTTCGGGACGCAACAGCGGCACGTCTCCGTTGAGGACCAGTAGATCCCCTGTAAAGTCCTCGAGGTGGGGCAGAAGTTGCTGGATGGCGTGGCCGGTCCCCAACTGTTCCTTCTGTTCGACAAATTCGATATCCTCCCCCGGATAGGTTTCCGTGAGGGAGTTGCGGACGCGATGGCCTTCGTAACCCACGATCACCAGCCGCCTCGACGGCCGCAAACCCCGGGCACTTTCCAAAACCCATTGGACGAGCGATCGCCCCCCTAATTCGTGTAAAACTTTGGGCAGGTCGGATTTCATGCGCGTTCCCCGCCCCGCCGCTAGAATTGCTACTGCTACCATCAAACGTTTTCGGTGTCAGTGTTCAAGTACAGATGCGAGCGATCGCACCCGTGGATTATTTCCAAAAAACCTACTAATTATATTACTCGTTCGGGTTCACCTGCACAAAATTGGATGTTGGGGAATTTTAGGGGCGCAAGGCTTGCGCCCTGATTTTAGATTCTCCCGACTCCCTTCCAACGGTTTTTCCATTGGGTGGTCGGCTCCAGGGCGGAGGTGGACTGTTCCTGCCGCCGCCGCCCTACAATGGATTCGGCGCGATCGCACAAATTCGGGTCGCGGTAGGGGACGGCGGCGCGGGTTTGCAGGTGTTCCCGTTCCCTCTGGGTCAGGGGGAGCAGGTCCGTCCCACCGAAATTGGCGACGGTCCCGGGGGTGCGACGGCCCTTCGGTTCGGTGGATGCGATCGCCAGTCCCCCTGCCAGGAGGGCGCTTCGGACTGCCGCCGCACAGGAATAGGTCGCCAAGCGTCCGTCGGGTGCGAGGCATTTGGCCGCCAGTCCCAAAAATTCTACCGTCCACAGTTGCGGACAGGCGGGGGGCGAAAAGGGGTCGAGACAGATGGCGTCCGCCCGGAAATTGGAATCATAAACCCGTGGCAATGTTTCCCTGGCGTCGCCGATTAATAATTGGGCATTGAAAAGGTCGATATCAAGGCGAAATTCATCCGCCAGGGTCGCTAAATATTTGGGAATGGGAAAGGGATACTCGTTTAATAACCCTTGGGCGATCGCACTTCGGGGCACTCGCGGGTCGGATTCCAACGCCACGACTTCCACCCGACAATTCGGGTTGACCTCCCAGATGGCGGACAATGCGGCGGCGGTATTGTATCCCAAACCGTAGCAGATATCCAATAATTTGATCTGATTTTTTTTGGCTTTTTGGCGCAGTTGCAGGGGCTTAACAAATTTATATTCTGCCTCCTGCTTGGCTCCATAGTGGCTGTGAAATGCCTCTCCAAATTCGGGAGAAAAAAAGGTGAATGAACCGTCTGCCGTGGGTTCGGGGGAAAAAGAATCGGGTTCGGTCATCGCTCGATTGGGGACGGGTCGTCCGGTTGGCGGGAGGTTTGATGTCGGTGTCGATCTGGAAATTAGAACAGGATCAGCCCAATTTACTCCATTGCTTTAATTATACTCCACTTCGGCCGAGTTAGAAAATTTTAATCTAATTTTCGGGTTTGAATCGGGAATGGATAAACCCGGGCGATCGCCCGGATGTTATACTGCAATTGATTGGCGGTATGACGAGTTGAAATTGCTCAATATTTTTTCATAAAGAATTGTAAATTTTGATGCAAGTGTTCTGGCTATGTCTGGCGGTAACAAGATATTAACAAAAATCGGGCGGTTTTGGGCCTGTTTGTTGGCAACGGCGATCGCCATCTTACTGTTTCAGTCCGCCGTTTTACCCAATGCGGCGCCCCCTTTTAGACCGGGCGACCAACTCGGAGAATTGTGGGGCAATTTGGAACCGCTTGAAATTGTCGAGGAAACCCTCGCGATCGACCTCCGACCTTTGGAAGTCGGCAAAGAAGCCAAAATTACGGCGACCTATTCGATTCAAAATAGAGGTCCATCCGAGTCCGTCGAATTGTTATTTATCGCCCCCAACGCCTTCAGCGATCGCACCTCCGAAACCGTTGCCACGGTGACACTCGATGACGCCCCCATTTCTTATCAAATGGTCAGAGAGTTTCCTGTGCCGGAAGAATGGCAAGTTCCATCGCAAGTTCCGGCGGCTTTTCCTTTCCCAGATCGACCCGATCAAATGTTAAGTTATAACAGCTATGACTTCCGGGGAGAGACGGGATTCAAATTTGTCGCCGAATTTCCGGAAACACCCAGCCGGCTACAGGTTGCCTACGATATGATCCCGAGTACCCACCAGAGCGGGCGATTTTATTGGGACTATCAAATCGTTTATATTTTGGCTCCCGCGAAGGCTTGGAAAGACTTTGGAACGTTGAATGTGACGGTCAATTATCCCCCCGACTGGCACATTTCCACCACCCTGCCGATGACGGAAACAGAACCCGGTCTGTTGACCGCACAATTTGATGAAATTCCGGCGAATTATTTGGCGGTGACTTCCGTCCCTCCCGACCCTCCAGAAAAACTCGGATATATCCAAAAATTGAGTGCAATTATCGGTCAGTTTGGCATCCCAATCGCGATGATAATGAGCTTATATTTTGCGTGGAGAAGTGGAGTTTTTGTGGCCCGTCTTCGTGTTCCGATTGTACTCGGAGGTTTAGTTGTCGTCTCGGCCAGTGTATTCTTTTTTGTATTAATGCCGGGAATGATAACGGACATCAGTGTTGGCTTAAAAAAAAGTTTGATAGCCCACAATAATCTCGGGGAAGCGGTCAATAATTCCTATTATAGGAACTCATTCAAATCAAATGATCGGTCTTTATATTTGTATTTTAGACGCTGGGATAACGATCCCAAAATCCTGTTGAATTTGATGGCATTCAACACGATCGCCAGCTTGGCAATTTTCATTTTCACCTATTGCCGAACTCCGCATCTGAAAAAAGGGTGACTCTATCTCACTCCAAAATCTGAGAATCGGCGATTTTCCAGAGGTTATCTCGGAATCGGAGTTGGTAGCGAACTTGCTGGGTGTTGAAGGTACTTTCGATAACTTTCCCGCCTTGATAAAAGGTGACATCTTCTGTAATTGTTACTTCAATTGTGGCGCGATCGCCCGATTCTGCAAACCGTTCCACGGACTCCAGTTTTTGCACACCGTACTCGTAATATCCATCATTTTCGAGTAAATAGTCGATCGCCTCCAGGGTGTCTGCATACAAACGACTCGTCGTCAGTGCCGCCAGGGTATCGCGATCAAACGGCGGGGCAAAAATACGACTTTTTGCCCTCAGCCAATCATCAATTAAATCCGCCGCCCGTCCCAGGCTGAGGGAGGCGTTATTCTGGGCGATCGCATTCGGGGTTTGGTGAAGATTGACGGCGATTTCGGGAGACGCAGAAACCGGCGTTGCCACCATTCCCACCAGCAGGATGACAGCCAAACTCTTCGCGGGTTCCATTGGGCGATCGTTCATAAAAGTCTCGGAGACGTTGAACAAAAAATCAAGCAAATGGACACACTTCACCCTCCCAATCAAATTCTACAGTTCGCCGGCTGCCATGTCAACCCCTCTCCCCATCAAAAAATTTTTTTTAAAGAATTAAAAATAACTTCTGAGCCCTCCCCTTGCCAAGGGGAGGGTTGGGTGGGGTTCTAATCACCATTCAAACTTTGTCCGAGTTCTCGCAAACGGGCTTCGAGTTCGCGAACCCGTTGTTCGGCGGTTTCCGCCCGTTGTCGTTCGGTTTCCATTTGTTGTTCGGCGGTTTCCGCCCGTTGTCGTTCGGTTTCCGCCCGTTGTCGTTCGGTTTCCGCCTTTTTAGCCAACTCCGTTGGCGTCAGAAAACGTTCACCGTCGGGGCGGTAAATTGTAAATTCTCCCTCTTGCAATTCAAAGCGAATTCCCAGCCGGGGACTGGTCCAGTTTTCCGGCTGTTCGATGACATCCAACCTGCCATCGGGACTCCGCAGCCAGCCGTTAAAGTCCGGGCGATCGGGATTGAAGATATAATATTCTTCCACCCCATAATGATCGTAAAATTTCAGCTTTTTCGCCATTTCTTTTAGCGTATTTCCGGGAGATAAAATTTCAAAGACAATCTGGGGGGTGATGCCCTCTTCCTCCCATTGTTTGTAAGAACCGCGATCGCCTTTTTGCCGTCCGAAAGCAACCATCACATCGGGAGCTTGGCGGAGCTTGTTATTTCCTTCTTCTGGATACCAGAGCAAATCGCCAGCGATGAAGACATTGGGATCGTCATTGAAGATAATTTCTAGATTTTCTTTGATGACGACAATCCACCGAAATTGTTGAGTATTGTCTGACATTGGTTTTCCGTCACTGTCGGGGTAGATAACGGTTTCTTTGAGTTGAATCATAGCCGGATTTCCTCCGTAAAATCAGGAGAAACGACACCCATAAAAATAAAAAAAAATGGTATCATCCCTCAATTTTATTGTAGCTCAGTTGATTGGTTTTGTCCAGAAAAAATCGAGGAAAATATAGGGTTAATTTCAGCCCTATCAAACGAATCAGAAACTGTTTAAGCCGGTTCATCCAAAAGGGTTTCTCGCTTCCCTTTGAGCAGATAGGTCGTCATCTCCCCTTTACCTTTGATTTGAATCGCGCCGCGCTTCTCAAACCGATAGCGATCTTTGAGGACTTCGTAGGTGTCTTCGGTGACTTGAATTTCGTCGGCGATGCCGTGGGATTCCATGCGGGAGGCGATATTTACAGTATCTCCCCAGAGATCGTAAATGAACTTTTTCAACCCGATTACCCCGGCGATGACGGGGCCGGTGGCGATACCGATGCGGATCTTGAAATCCTGGTTATTTTTGACGTTAAAATCGCGGAGGGCGTGCTGCATATCCAACGCCATATCCGCGATCGCATCGGCGTAATCATCCTGGGGCAAGGGCAACCCGGAAACGACCATATAGGCGTCGCCGATGGTCTTAATTTTCTCCAAATTATGGCGGTCTGCCAGAGCGTCAAATTCCGAAAAAATGCCGTTGAGCAAATGCACCAACTGGCTGGGATCGAACTTTCCGGCCAGTGCGGTAAATCCGACAATATCGGCAAACAATACCCCCGAATGGGTGAAGCTGTCGGCGATGGTGGTGCGGTCTTGTTTGAGGCGTTCGGCGATGGGGTGGGGTAAAATATTTAACAGCAGGGTTTCCGACCGCTCCTGTTCGATTTTAACCTGTTCGTAGGCCCGTTCCAAGGCGCGACGGGATTGAAATTCAGATCGCGCCAATCGGTCGTAAAGATAGACGGATAAATTGCAAATCACACAAATCCAGAAAAAGTACAACACCAGAAAATCCTGGGTCATCCAACCCGCCGGCAATTGCACTTCTAAATCAAAAATAATTCGACTGCCAAAATAGTAAAGCAAAACCCCCAGTTGAGAAATCAGGTGTAGCGGCCAAAGCACCGGAACGAGGGTGGCTTGGGAAAAGAACATCAGCGGCCATTCGACGATCGCGGGTTGGGAAATTCCCAGCAATGTCCCGCGAATTTGGGGACTCAGCGTCACGAGCCAAGACAGCAGCAAAAAAATCAATTCCGGACGGCGGCGGCCGATCGCGCTTCGCAGCAGGATGACACCAAAAATGAGTCCCAGTTCGACAACAATTTGGGTGATCAACCACCCAATCCGAAACTGTTGGGGGTAAAATAACCAATTGTTGAGCTGTGAGAGCGAAAAGGTAAAATAGGCGATCAAAGCCAGCCACAGGCCCAACCCCAGGCGTCGGTGCATGAAATGATGTCGCCAGGTCGGATAGTCGGCTGCCTCGATGATGTCGGGACTCCGAAACAGCGGTTTCAGCCGGCGCGCCAGCCATGCACCCAACCCGCTCTCATCCGGGAGATTTTGATTCATGATGGTCTTAGCCTATATCCTCAGAATTTAGCGGTCAAATCAACGTTTAACTATTGTCTCAGTTTTGAACACAAATCGGGTGAACTATTATTGTGATTGATAATCCTCGCCAACTGGCTTTTTTAATCCTCCGAGACATCCACCAGCGGGGCGCATTTGCGGATCTCGCCTTGGACGGAAAATTGCGTCGGGCGCAATTGAGCGATCGCGATCGCCGGCTGGCGACGGAATTGGTCTACGGCTGCACCCGCCGGATGCGGACCCTCGACACCCTGATCGATCATCTGGCTAAAAAACCCGCCCGCCAGCAGCCGCCGGATCTGAGAATTATTTTACATTTAGGACTGTATCAACTCGGTTTCCTCGAACACATTCCCCCCTCGGCGGCGGTGAATACGACGGTGGAATTGGCAAAAAATAACAAATTGTCCGGTTTGGGAGGATTTGTGAATGGGGTGTTGCGGCAGTATTTGCGATCGGTGGACGGGGGGAAGTCGCCGGAGTCGATTTTGAAATTGCCGGAAAATCCGGCGAAGCGGCTGGGAATCCTGCACAGTTTCCCGGATTGGATCGTGGAGTTTTGGGTTAAAAAATTGGGAATCGAAGAAGCGGAAAAACTCTGTCGTTGTTTCAACAACTCACCGAGCTTTGATCTGCGAATTAATCCGCTAAAAACGAGTTTAGAAGTAGTAAAAACCGCATTTCAAAACGCGGAAATCGCCATCAATTCCATTCCTAAAATACCCCAAGGGTTGCGGCTGTCCTCCGGCGGTGGCGCGATCCAAAATTGGCCCGGATACGCAGAGGGCTGGTGGACGGTTCAGGATGCCTCGGCGCAGTTGGTGGGGTATTTCGTCGATCCGCAGCCGGGGGAAACAATAATCGACGCCTGCGCGGCGCCGGGGGGAAAAACGACCCATTTGGCGGAATTAATGGGGGATGAGGGCAAAATTATCGCCATCGATCGCGCCGAGTCCCGTTTGAAATCATTAAAGCAGAGTGTGGAGCGGTTGCAGTTGCGATCAATTCAAATTGAAGTGGGGGATGCGCGGCAGTTTTCCCAGTATGAGAATACTTGCGATCGCGTACTATTAGACGCACCGTGTTCAGGGTTAGGAACCCTGCACCGGCGATCGGATGCGCGGTGGCGGCAGACGCCGGAGAATATCGACAAACTGTCCCAATTGCAGGGGGAATTATTGGAACAGACGAGCCGCTGGGTGAAGCCTGGAGGGGTGTTGGTGTACGCCACCTGCACCCTACACCCGAGGGAAAATCAGGGCAATATCGAATCATTTTTGAGCCGCCATTCCGACTGGCAAATCGAGGTGCCGGAATTGGATCTGCCGGGGGAATTGACGAAAAAGGGGGCGATCGAGATCTGGCCCCACCGCTGGGATATGGACGGATTTTTTATGGTGAAATTGCGGAGGTTTTAAGATCAAATCCTGATAATTGACCACCAAACATCTGCGATCGAGGGAGTCGGTATTAGGGAATCGGGAGTCGGATTTTTCATCTTTCTCCCCCAATTCTCCATCCTCTCAATGTCTGAGCAATTAACCGGATCTGATATATAGCAGTGCGCGCTCATGTAGTTACAAAACCTATAAAAGGGAGTCGGTCGTAGAGAGATTGATCATTCCCGGCGTGTAACCACGCCAGCGCTCGTTGCTATAACCACTCCAGGCACAGAGGACACGGAGTCGAATCACCCCTCAATTCTGAACTTCCCCATCCGGCATGATCGCCCCCTGAAAATTAGCCCCCTCCAACGCCGCCCCCGTCAGGTCAGCCGCATTCAAATCGGCCTCAGTCAAATCGGCATTATTTAACGTTGCGTTTGCAAAATTTGCCCCCCGCAAATAGGCATTTTTGAGGTTCGCCCCGGTCAAATTCGCGCCGCTCAGATCCGCCTGAGTCAAAGCGATCGCGCTCAAATTGGCGTTGCTCAAATCCGCGCCGCCGAGGTTGGCAGCATCCAAAAGCGCCCCCTCCAAATTCGCCCCTTTCAAATTGGCATTGCTCAAATTGGCGCCATTTAATCTCGCCCCCGCCAGGTCGGCTCCTTCAAAATTTTGGCCGCTCAAATCGCAATCCAAACATTCTTTCGTCTCCAACACCGAACCCGCCTGATTCCCTTCCTGGGGTGGGGTGGAACAGCCGACACCAACTAAAACCAACGAAAAGATAATCACCGTCCAAACTTGCTGTCGCATTCTCACAATTGCACTCCCAAAATAAACCTAAGATCCCCACGATCGCCGCCAGTCAAACAGCATTTCGAGCCAGTCCGACCGGAGCGGACGGCGGCAGTCCCGCACCCAGGCCGCAGCCGTTTGGGGCGCGACCCCGGCCAGGGAAGGCCAGACGGCGGGGAAATCAGCGATCGCATCCATTTTAAGACCTTCCCTGATCGCGATCGCGACAAAATTAATCGACTCGTCCGCCCCAACCCCAAAAATCGAGGCCCCCAAAATCCGCCCGTCCCGGTGTCCCACCAGTTCGCAAAATCCCGTCGTCTCCCCCGACAACTGGGCTTTGGGGACGTGCCGGAACGTCTCCCGACTCACCCGCACCCGGTCCCCGTAGCGGCGCCGTGCCTGCTTTTGGGTCAACCCCACCCGCGCCAACGGCGGGTCCGTGTGAATGACCCAAGGGATGCCGTGGTAGTTGACCCGAAACCGCGGCCAGTAGAGGGCATTTTTGAGGGCAACGCGGGATTCGTACTCGGCGACGTGGGGGAGGGGATATCCCCCCGCGATCGCACCGCAGGCGTAAATTCTCGGATTCGTGGTCTGCAATTTCTCGTTCAAAATCAAACGGTCGGGGTGCAACTGTACCCCGACCCCCTCCAAATTCAAGCCACCGACCTGGGGTGTCCGCCCCGCCGCCAGGATAATTTCGTCAACTTCGATCGCCCGGTTTCCCGCCTGTATCCACTTGCTCTCCTCAATTTGTCTCGCCTGGATGACCGGGGTACCCGTGAACACCGTCACCCCCTCCGCCTCCAACTGGGCCTGGACGAGAAACGTCGCCTCCGGGTCTTCCCGGGCGAGGATTTGGGGGCCGCGGGTGACGAGGGTGACTTGAGAACCCAGGCGGACGAAGGTTTGGGCCAGTTCCGCCCCGGTGGGGTCGCCGCCGATGACCGCCACCCGGGCGGGAATGTGGGTCAATTTGCCGACGGTATCGGCCGACAGGTAGCCGGTGAGGGGCAACCCCTCCGCGTCGGGGAGTCGGGCCTGCGAACCCGTCGCCAGCAGGTAAGTGCGCGATCGCAACCGGCGGTCATTGACGACAAACGCCAATTTTGGTGCGGTGGTAAATTCCCCCTTGCCGAAAATCACATCCACCCCCTGGGAAGCCAAAACGGCTGGGTCGAAGAGGTTTTCCATGTGGTCGGCGACGCACTCCATCCACCGGCGAGTCCGCTCTGGGCGCACCAAAATATTGATATTTTCCCACCGGGATCGGTCTTCTTCCCCCTCGCCGGCGCGGGTGGCGGTTTCCCAACTGATTCCGAATTGTGGCATCTCCCGCATTTGGCGGGCGACCCGGGCCACCTGTAACAGGGTGTGGTGGGAATTCGGGCCGAAAATTTGGCCGGGGACGGGGTGGGGTTCCACCAGGGCGACCCGGGCCCGCATTTGGGTGGCGGTGAGGGCGGCTTGGCGTCCGGCCGGGGTGCCGCCGATAATGACCACATCGTAATCGAGCATTTTTAGCAATTAACAATTAACAATTCATAATTAATCATTACCCTGATCCATTGGTCATGACGCTCAAGCGCAACAACGGGCTAGGGCGTCGAGTAGCCGTCGGTTTTCCGCTTCGGTGCGGACGGCGACCCGAAAATAGCGATCGCCGAGTTCGGGAAAACTCAGACAGTCGCGGATCAGAATCCGATGCTCTCGGAGCAGTTGGGCTTGCAGTTCGGCAACCGGCCATTGTGAGTAGACTAGCAAAAAATTGGCCGCGCCGGGGTGCGGATCGAGTCCCGGCAATTCTTTCAACCCCCGGTACAGTTGGGGGCGGGCGACTTTCAGCCAGGTTCGGGTCTGAGCCTCGAAGTCCCGATCGCCCAAAACGGCGATTCCGGCCGCCGCGGCCAGGACGTTGACAGACCAGGGGTCGCGCCACTCCTGCCAGCGCTGCAGGCGCTCCGGGTGGGCGATTGCGTATCCCAGTCGCAAACCGGGGAGGCTGTAAAATTTGGTGAGCGATCGCAAAATGACCAGGTTGGGAAAATTTGCCACCTCCGCAATCAGGCTCTGTTGCTCGGCGGGGGGCAGAAAATCCATGAAGGCTTCATCCACCAACACCAGGGCAAACCGTTCCAGCAGGGGCCGGATGGACTCCCGAGAAAATAAATAACCCGTGGGGTTGTGGGGGGTATTGATCAACAGTCCGGCGGATTTTGGGGCGGCACCGAGTTCGGACAGGGGACGGATTTGGCCGTTTTGCCAGATCGGATTATCGACGATGCGGGCGTCGAAGGCTTGCAGCGATCGCCGGTAGTCCCCGAAAGCCGGGGTCAATAAATAGGTGGCGGCGGTTTCCGCCAGTTCCCGCCCCCCCCAAGTCAGCAATTCCGCCGCCCCGTTTCCGGGCAGAATCCAATCCGGGTCCGGGAGGGCGTGGAATTGGGCCAGGGCTTCCCGCAGTTCCCGATAGTCCGGTTGGGGATAGGCTTGGATGTGCCCCATGTGGGTTTCGATCGCCGCGATCGCCGACTGGGGCGGCCCGAGGGGATTGATGCTGGCGGAAAAATCCAAGATCTCGGACGCCGGACAGTTCGCCACGGTAGCCGCCCAGCTCAGATTTCCCCCGTGCTCCGGTCTGCTCAACGCTTCCGTCCCCCGTACACTAAAAAAAGTCGCCCTAAAAGGGCGAGGCTTTAAACCCAATTCTTCGATGACGGTAGAATCGGAACCGATCAAAAACGCCATCGGCTTGGAGTTGGGCTTCAAATACTTCCTGGCGAACAGCGACGGCAGGAGAGTAGAAAGCTCAATTTTACCTGATCTTAGCTCTTTTCGCCCTTCAGGTAAGCCAACATGGTGTCGGCGTCGGAGACTTCAAAGGGGTCGGTGGGGCAGTTGTCGCCGAAGTCCGGCTCGATGAACATTTTCTCGATTTTGCCGTCGTTGACGACCATCGAATAGCGCCAGGAACGCATCCCGAAGCCCAGGTTGGACTTGTCAACCAACATCCCCATTTTGCGGGTGAATTCGCCGTTTCCGTCGGGCAGCAAAAACACTTTGTCGGCGCCCTGCTGTTTGCCCCACTGGAACATGACGAAGGCGTCGTTCACGGAGATACAAATGATCTCGTCGATGCCTTGGGCTTTGATTTCTTCGTAGAGTTCCTCGTAGCGGGGGAGGTGGGTGGAGGAACAGGTGGGGGTGAAAGCACCGGGGAGGGAGAAGACGACAACGCGCTTGCCGCCGAAGATCTCTTGGGTGGTTTTGTCTTGCCAGCGGAAGGGGTTGGAGCCGCCGACGGACTCGTCGCGGACGCGGGTTTTGAATACAACGTCGGGTACTTTGTCGATAACCATAGTTCCTGTTTCAGCTTGATTGAATATTTCTGAACTCAGAATAATTCTGATTTAGAGTTTTGTAAATGAGTATTTATGCCTATCTTCAGAATAATTCTGATTTAAAGTTGACTCTCAATTGAAAGGATCTATAATAAATAGATAGACCTAGAACGAGTAAGAGAATCATCCGAGATGGCGAGTTTATTGCAGCGATCGGAAATTATCAGGCGCCTGAAGGAGAAGGGGTTGAAAGTAACACCCCAGCGCTACGCGATCTATGCCAACCTCTTGTCTCGCGCCGATCACCCCACGGCGGATCAGCTTCTCACGGATCTCAACAAAGATATTCCGGTGTCGTCCCAGGCTACCGTTTACAGTTCGCTGCAAGTGCTCCAGGAAGTCGGTTTGGTGCGGGAAGTCCTCCTGGACGGGGGAGTGGCTCGCTACGATGGCAACGTCAAGCCGCACCACCACTTTCAGTGTCGCAACTGTGCGGCGATCGCGGATATTCCCTGGGAACAGTTTCAGGGGTTAGACTTGAGGGGATTGCGATCGGGTGGGAAGGCGGAAAGCTACGAGGTGACGGTACACGGACTCTGTTCGCGCTGCGCCGCGGAGGCGGAATCTTCGCCCGAAAACGGACTAAATCGATCCATGTGATCACAGGATTGGTGGTAAATGGAGCCGTTATCCCCATCTCGCCTCGTCAAAATTAGCAAGTATCTCCGCCGCCTGGATTAAAGACCGGGTCGAATCGGCAATCAATTGTTAATTATTAATTGTTAATTGTTAATTGTTAGACCACCAACCCAACCAAACGCGACTCCAAATCGCCAAAAATAACAGGGGCATCACCGAAAGGCGAGTCCAGAAACACCAGGGGTTGGCGTGTCCCTCCCAGGTATCATCGTCCATCCGAAAGAGATTTGCAAAGGTATTGGCAAACATGATGAAAACCTCTAAATTTGCGATCGTTCAATTTAAAGGAATGAAAATCACCGATATCAGCAACTTGATATCCGCCCAAATTGACACCCTTCAATGCATGGCGTCCCGTGCGGCTGTCGATAATCAGGAAGAATTATCAATTAATTTTGACAGCTTCGCCCGACCACAACAAATTATAGTATTTTGTGCATCAACCAAGCCACTTTGATTGACTTTTTTCTATCTTCAAATCTCTTAACATCGATCGCCCCAAATGTAAAGTTTTAAGAACCTGCTCTTGTCAAATGTAAAAATTGCTATACAGTTATGGATGCATGGAAACGTTTGGTGAAATTCATGAGTGGCAATTTAGCAACCCTGCTGCGGGAAGGCACGAAACAGTCTCACACCGCAGCCGAAAACACCGCTTTTATGAAATGCTTCCTGAAAGGCATCGTCGAAATCGAGCCCTTTCGGAAGCTGACTGCTAATTTATATTTCGTTTACAGCGTTCTCGAAGAAGAAATGCGGCGCCATCTCGACAACCCCGCCGTCAAAGGGATGTACTTCCCCGAACTCAACCGCACCGCCAAACTCGAAGCCGATCTCGCCTATTATTACGGCGACAATTGGCGGGAAATCATCGCCCCCATTCCGGAAGGAAAAGTGTACGTCGATCGCATTTTGGAAGTCTCCAAAACCAAGCCGGAACTGCTCGTTGCCCACGCCTACACCCGCTATATGGGCGATCTCTCCGGCGGACAAAGCCTGCGGAATATCGCCCGTTCCGCCTTGGATTTACCCCCGGATAAAGGGACGGGTTTGCACGAGTTCGATGCCTTCCCCACCCCCGACAAGCGGCGGGCGTTCAAGTTCAAGTATCGCGATGCCCTCAATGCCATTTCCGTCGATGACGAAACGGCGCAGCAAATTGTCGATGAAGCCCAGCTCGCTTTCCAACTCAACCGCGATGTCATGCACGGTTTGGAAGATGAAGTCAAAACGGCGATCGGCGAGCACGTTTTCGACTTGGTGACACGCCAAGACAAGCCCGGAAGTACCGAACGCGCCCCCGGAGAGGCGACCAATTTGGTGCCGACGGAGTAGGGAAAAAAATATCGATTAACAACCGTATTTTTTCCGAAAAATGATGGGATTTGCAACTCGATCGATTCTCCCGAAAAGGGCGCGTTTCTTTGACAATAGGAAAAAGAATGGGTCGAGTTGTCAGTATTTTAGATCGACCCCGATCGCCTGCGTTTGATTTTAAAAACCAGGATTGTTTTGTGGATGTCAAAACCGATGAAATTACCGAGCCAAACCGTTTGTTTTAATTCCGAGCTTCTAGTCAAACACGATCGCCCCACCCCCCGCTATACCAGCTATCCGCCGGCAACGGAACTGCACGGGGATTTCGAGGAGGCTGAATTTTTCGATGCGATCGCCCGGGGAAACGAAAAGAAAACCCCCCTTTCCCTTTACTTTCATATCCCCTTCTGCCAAACTGCCTGCTATTTTTGCGGCTGCAACGTGATCGTCACCGGACTCAAAGATAAGGTCGTCAATCCTTACTTCGATTATCTGTTTAAAAATATCGAGCGGACGGCGGCGTTAATCGATCGCGATCGGCCCGTCGTCCAACTGCACTGGGGCGGCGGCACCCCCAACTATCTCAGCTTGGAACAAGTCGAACGGCTGTGGAATAAAATTCACGAGCATTTCACTTTCGCAGAAGATGCGGAAATCTCCATCGAAGTCAACCCCCGCTATATCGATCGCAACTACGTTTTATTCCTGAGAAATCTCGGCTTCAACCGCATCAGCTTCGGCATCCAAGACTTCGATCCCACCGTCCAGGAAGCCATCAACCGCGTCCAGCCGGAAGAACTGTTATTCAACGTCATGAGTTGGATGCGGGAGGCCGAATTTGAAAGCGTGAATGTGGATCTGATTTACGGTTTGCCCCACCAAACCCTCGACAGCTTCCGCGACACCATCGAGAAAACCATCCGCCTCGATCCCGATCGCATCGCGGTGTTCAATTTCGCCTGGGTTCCCTGGATGAAACCGATCCAGAAAAAACTGCCAGAAGAGGCCCTGCCAAAAGCTGCCGAAAAGCTGGAAATTTTCCACATGACCATCGACAAACTCACCGAAAATGGTTATGTATTTATCGGCATGGATCACTTCGCCAAACCCGATGACGAACTGACGATCGCCCAGCAGGAAGGGAAACTGCACCGCAATTTCCAGGGCTACACCACGCAACCCGATTCCGAATTGTTTGGATTCGGTTTGACCTCCATCAGTATGCTGCACGATGTTTATGTCCAAAATAATAAGAATCTGAAGGATTTTTATCGGGCGATTGACGAGGGCAAACAGCCCATCGAAAAGGGAGTCAAACTCGCCAAAAGTGATAACATCATGCGACGGGAAATTATCATGGAATTGATGTGTCACTTCTGCCTAGACAAGTGGGAAATTGAAGACAAATATAATATCAAGTTTGACGAGTATTTTGCCAGAGAAGAGGCGGCATTGAAGGACTTGGAAAAGGACGGATTGCTGGTCAATTTGTGCGATCGCATCGAAGTGACGCCCAGCGGACGGCTGCTGATCCGAAATATCGCCTGCGCCTTCGACACCTACACCCGCGATCGGCAAGAACAGCGCTTTTCAAAAACCATTTAATTCCCATAATTTAAAACTGGAGAAATTATCATGAAAATCTTGATGATCCAACCCAACTACCACTCCGGCGGCGCGGAAATTGCCGGCAATTGGCCGCCGAGTTGGGTTCCCTACGTCGGTGGCGCGTTGAAAAAACACGGCTTCGATAATGTCCGGTTCGTCGATGCCATGACGAACTACATTGCCGATGACGTCCTGGCGACGATTATCGAAAAAAATAAACCTGACGTGGTGATGGCGACGGCGATCACCCCGATGATTTATCAATCCCAAAAAACCCTGCAAATCGCCCGGGAAGTCTGCCCCGATGCAGTGACAATTATGGGGGGAATTCATCCCACCTATATGTATTCCGAAGTGCTCCACGAAGCGCCCTGGGTGGATTATATCATCCGGGGAGAGGGGGAAGAAATCACCGTCAATTTGATGCGGGCGATCGCCGACGGTTCGGACAAGAAAGAACGCCACAATATCAAAGGAATCGCCTTCTTAGAAAACGGCAAAGTCGTCGCCACGGAAGCGCACCCCCCCATCTGCAATCTCGACACCCTCTCCCCCGACTGGAGTCTTTTGGATTGGGATCAATACTACTACACCCCCCTCAACGTCCGCCTCGCCGTCCCCAACTACGCCCGGGGTTGTCCCTTCCGCTGCCGCTTCTGTTCCCAGTGGAAATTCTGGCGGAAATACCGATCGCGCACCCCGGCTAAATTCGTCGATGAAATCGAGGAATTGGTGAAAACCTACAACGTGGGATTTTTCATCCTCGCCGACGAAGAACCCACCATCAGCAAACCCCGGTTTGTGGCATTATGCGAAGAATTGATCGATCGCAAACTGGATGTCCACTGGGGCATCAACACCCGCGTCACGGACATTTTGCGGGATGAAAACGAGTTGGCTTTGTATCGGAAAGCCGGGTTGGTTCACGTTTCCTTGGGAACGGAAGCAGCAGCACAGTTGAAGCTGAATTTGTTCCGCAAAGACACCACCATCGAGGAGAACAAACGGGCGATCAAACTCCTCAAAGATAACGGCATTGTCGCCGAAGCCCAATTCATCATGGGCTTGGAAAATGAAACCCCCGAAACCATCGAAGAAACCTACCGGATGTCCCGGGATTGGCAACCGGATATGGCGAACTGGAATATGTTCACGCCCTGGCCGTTTTCCGAGTTGTTTGAAGATTTGGGCGATCGCGTCGAAGTGCGCGACTATTCCCAATACAATTTCGTCACCCCGATCATGAAACCGGAGGCAATGGAACGGGAAGAAGTCCTCAAAGGAGTATTGCGGAACTACGCCCGGTTCTATATGTGGAAGACGTTGGAATATTGGTTCGTGAAAGATCCCTTCAAGCGCAAGTATTTGTTGGGATGTCTGAAAGCCTTCGCCGTCACGACATTAAATAAACGCTTCTACAACCTCAGCCGCGTCAAACAGAAAGGCTTGGGAATGGAAATCGAACTCGGATTCGACGAAAGCAGGATTCTGTCCCAGGAAGAGATCGCCAAGCGGAAACAGGAACACCCGGAACTCGCCGCCGACACGAATTTTGAGGGGACGGTTTCGGCTTGCGGGGCGCCCAATGATTTGCAATTCGAGGATTCCGAATATCGGGAACAGGAAGAGTTGGAACGGAAAAAAAGACGGTCTTCGAGTGGCATGAAAGTCTGAAGTCTGATAAATTGGAGTGTGGTGAATTAGTTAATAGTCGGGGTGGCTTTTGAACTGCCCCGATTTATTTTGCCTCTCAGAGGTGCGATCGCGCCTGATTGAATTGGGTTTATTAAATCAAGAAGAGGGATCAGAATTTAAAATTAAACCGCCATACGTCGGATGGCAGGTTGAGTTTTTGAAAGATTTGCAAGAAATAATAAAAATTGCAAAATTCGATATTTTAATGGCGACTCATTCTCCAGATATTATTCAAGATCGTTGGGATCTGACTGTCGAATTGAAAGGGCCGAGATAAGTGAGGGAGTTTCTAACAGTTGACCGGGAGGTTAACCAAATTCGCCGGCGACGAAGTACCTTTGAAGGCACTTTTTTGTTGGTTGAAGGTGATTTGGCATCTGCGTCCGATCGCTAATTTTATTCAATTCTCAAATACCAATTCCATGCGATCGCCCCGGAAGCGCGTCACACCATATTCAACGGGTTTTCCGTCCTGATCGACATTGATCGATTCCACCAATAAAATCGGATAATTCAGGGGTAATTTGAGCAGCCGCGCATCCTGGGGATTGACCACCCGGGCCGAGACGCGGGTGCTGCGGCGGATGTGATCGCAGCCGTAAACCTCCCGCAACAAGTTGGAAATCGACCACATCCGGGGTTCCTGGCTGAGAATGGCGGGAAACCGTTTGAGGGGAAAGTGGCCGGCACTGATGCTCAGGGGTTGGTCGTCCGCAAACGTCAGCCGTTCGATCAGGGCCACCGGATCGCCGATCGCCAATTCCAGTCCCTTCGCCACCGAAGCGTCGGCGGGTATTTCCACGTTCCGCACCAGTTGGAAACTCATCTCAAACCCCTGGGCCGTCAAGGTTTCGTTGAAGCGCACCCGCTGGCCGATGGGATAGCGGATGGGAATGCCGGCGACGAAGGTTCCCCGACCCTGATCGACCCGCAGCAACCCTTCACTTTTTAATAGCGCGATCGCACGCCGGACCGTATGGCGGTTCACCCGAAAGCGATCGCTCAGTTGAACTTCGGTGGGAAGCTTGTCCCCGACCCGGTAGACGCCCTGTTGGATATTCTGTCTCAACTCTTCGGCAATTTGAGCGTACACTGGCACGGCATTCTCATCCATTGTCAATCAAAATTGTATCGACATTACTTGTCGATTTTGACGATACGAGATATTCTACAAATTAATTCATCTAAACATCTATACTAAT
>JBNGCR010000056.1:0-27948 GCA_050045915.1 Limnospira sp. | reverse complement strand
TTCACCCACCATTTTAGCGATCTCGATCCCGTTCTGCTCGAAAATGACGACTGGATCGCTGTCGGGGCTGAACTTGACCCGCTTCACCAAAACCTGCCCGTTGGCGATGCGCTGACCGACGCTCACATAACGGCTCGTCGGTTCGTTGGGCGCTTGGACAATAATTTGTGTATCCGTATTGGTTTTGACGACCCCGGTCACTTCTATCCCCCTCGCCAAATCCGTCGGCGGGGGCGGCGGGGGAAGGGCGGGGGCGGCCGGCGGCGGGGCATCGGGATCGACCCATCGCGGGGGCGGTGAGGCTGCAATGGGAAGCGCCGGCAAATCGGGGACTCCTGCCACCGCCAAGTCGGGCACTCTCACCTCGGGGATTGTCGCCGCCGGTGCGGTTCCCGGTGCGGTTCCCGGTGCGGCTCCCGGTGCGGTTCCCGGTGCGGTTCCCGGTGCGGTTCCCGGTGCGGTTCCCGGTGCGGTTCCCGGTGCGGTTCCCGGCGCGGTTCCCGGCGCGGCTCCCGGTGCACCCGCCCTTCCGGCTCCCGGTGTGGCTGTGGCTACTGCTACCGGATCTTGCCACCGAGGCGGTTCCGAACTCTCTGGCAGATTGGGCAACTCCGGCACCTGCCGGGTTTGTATCGTCAATGTCTCGGCAAATGTCTCGATGGCCGCGTCTTCATCTTGGGGCCTTTGCGTCAGTGTGGGGGGCAGCGGCCCGAAGGGACTTTCGACGGCCGTATCGGGGACGCCGGCTGGTGCGGTCGCCACGCCATTGTCACCATTCCGAGGGCTTCCTTGAAGCTGTAGCAGCCGTTCCTCTGCTTTCGTGGACTGAATCAAACCGGCTTCGGCTGCGGTATCCGTTTGTTCGGAAACCAGAGGCTCCTCAAATGCTTCTTCTTCTCCTTCTGTGGCTTCAGTTTCTGTTTGGGCCGTTTCCCCTTCTTCTCCGGGTTCCCCTTCTGCCTCGGGTTCCCCTTCTGCATCGGGTTCGACCGGAACGGTTTCTTCGACGGCGGGGGTAGATGTTACTTCTTCTTCATCTGGTTCAGAGCCACATCCTCCCAGCAACAGTGACCATGCCCCGACAACAATGACAAACAAAACTTTATGCATCGCCCGTCCCAAACGCTCTTTCTCTAAGATAGCCAAAGTATATCCGATCCAACCCCGCTAATAATAATCTTTGACTTTCCGGCTCCGATCGCTTCAGAGAACAACCCGGGGGGCCAGAAAAGTCCCGAGCGGGGGCGAATCTCCAATCTCCAATCTCCAAGCTCCAATTCCCCTTTCCCCCTGCACCCCATTCCCTTGTGATCGGATGTCGGGATGGTATCATGTCGGTGGAATTCACAAGCGCGAAAAGGTAACTTGGCATGGCATCAGTGTCTGTATCTCCCGTTGTGCTCATCATATTAGACGGTTGGGGCTATCGTGAACAAACGGACGGAAATGCCATTGCCGTTGGCAATACTCCTGTGATGGATAGCCTGTGGACGGCCTATCCCCGGACGCTGATTCGGGCGTCGGGAAAGGCGGTCGGTCTGCCGGAAGGTCAAATGGGAAACTCTGAAGTGGGTCACTTGAATTTGGGGGCGGGGCGCATCGTTCCCCAGGAACTCGTGCGGATTTCCGATGCGGTGGAAGATGGCACGATTCATGATAACCGGGCTTTATCTCAAGTGTGCGAAGAAGTTTGCCAGCAGGGCGGGAAGTTGCACTTGATGGGGTTGTGTTCGGATGGCGGGGTGCATTCCCATGTGAATCATCTGCTCGGATTGCTCGACGTTGCCAAGGCGAAGGGAATTTCTGAGGTTTGTATTCACGCGATTACCGACGGTCGCGACACGAACCCCACCGACGGGATCAACGTTCTGAAACAAATTCAGGATTATACGGAAAAAATTGGGGTCGGCCGGATTGTCACCGTCAGCGGTCGTTACTATGCGATGGATCGGGATAACCGCTGGGAGCGGACGAAGTTGGCCTATGATGTCATGACAATTGATGGCCCCGGAGACGATCGCACCGTCGCCCAGATGATGGAGGAGTCTTACGCCGAAGGGGTGACGGATGAGTTCGTCGTGCCGATTCGGATGGAGCCGGGGGCGCTGGAAGCGGGAGATGGGGTGATTTTCTTCAATTTTCGGCCCGATCGCGCCCGACAGCTCACCCAGGCCCTTGTGATGTCCGATTTCCAAGGGTTTGAACGGGAACAGATTCAACCTTTGAGTTTCGCTACGTTCACGCAGTACGATGCCAAATATCCGGTGCAGGTGGCATTTAAACCCCAGAGCCTCGACAATATTTTGGGACAGGTGATCGCCGACCACGGTTTGAAACAGTTCCGCACGGCTGAAACGGAAAAGTACGCCCACGTCACTTATTTTTTCAACGGCGGGTTGGAACAGCCGTTTGAGGGGGAAGATCGGGAATTGATCCCGAGTCCGGCGGTGGCAACCTACGACCAGCAGCCGCATATGTCGGCAGAGGAGGTGACGGATGTGGCGATCGAGGCGATCGAAAAGGGGATTTACTCCCTGATGGTGCTCAACTACGCCAATCCCGACATGGTGGGCCACACGGGGATGATGGATGCGGCGGTGCGGGCGATCGAAACGGTTGATCGCTGTTTGGGAGAGCTGTTGGAGGGGATCTCAAAAGCGGGGGGGACGGCGATCATTATCGCTGACCACGGTAACGCGGAATATATGTACGACGAACAGGGCAACCCCTGGACGGCCCACACCACCAACCGGGTGCCGTTTATCTTGGTGGAAGGGGAAAAGCGGAAAATTCCCGGCCACGGGACGGACGTGCCGCTGAGGACGGATGGCTGTCTGGCTGACGTGGCGCCGACGATTTTGGAAATCCTGCAACTGCCCCAACCTCCGGAAATGACGGGGACTTCCATGATCGAAAAGTCTGAATTGGACGTGCGGGAAAATCGGACTCCCGTGCGGATGCGGCTGTGAGCGGGAGTCGGGAACCGGGCTGACCAACCCGGTTTCCGAAATTTACATTGACAAAATTGGTTTAATTTGAAACAATAGTAGATTGTCTGTCTAAATCTGGCTCGGATCAGGTTGACACATTTGTAAATGCCGATCGCGGGCGATCGCGCCTCGTCGGCTACCTGTACGGCAACTTTACCGAAACTTTCATGACTTACGCAATTATTGAAACGGGTGGGAAACAGCTCCGCGTGGAACCGGGCCGGTTCTACGATATCGAATCGCTCCCGGTGGACGAAGATGAACAAGTGACCATTGAGAAGGTGCTCCTCGTCCAACATGAGGGCGAGGTACACATCGGCCAGCCCTGGGTTGAGGGGGCGACGGTGGAAGGCACGGTTGTCCGGCACTTCCGCGATCGCAAAGTGATCGTCTACAAAATGCGCCCGAAAAAGAAAACCCGCAAAAAGCGCGGCCACCGTCAGGAATTAACCCGGTTCATGATCGATTCGATCAATTTCAACGGTTCCGTTTTGGCAACTCGGGGGGGCGCGGAAACGGCGACCCCGGAACCGGCGGAAACCCCGGCATCTGAAGAATAATCGAGGCTTCGGAGTCATCCCGGAGCGGGGTACAGTAAAATATAAAACCATCGGGTTAGTTTGGAGGAATCATGGCTCACAAGAAAGGAACGGGAAGCACTCGCAACGGCCGCGACTCAAATGCCCAGCGGTTGGGAGTCAAACGCTACGGCGGACAGGAAGTTCGCGCCGGCAATATTCTCGTGCGTCAGCGGGGCTGCAAATTCCACCCCGGCAACAATGTCGGTATCGGCAGGGACGATACTTTGTTTGCAAAAGTGGACGGTGTTGTGCAGTTTGAACGCCGGGGCAAAAGTGGCAAGAAAGTCAGCGTTTATCCGGTGGCTGAACCTGCGGCGGTGGCATCCTAAAAAGCTGCATTCAACTTCAATATTGTCCAATATTAGATCGATTCCGGGCTATTTTAGCCCGGTTTTTTGATGGCAAAGTAAGGGAGTCGGGAATTGGTGAATGGGTGACTTTTCCCAAGCCGGATCTGATATGATGCGATCGCGGGGGTTTTGGAACTCACGATCGCCTTAATCAAACGTTGAGAAAATTTAAAAAAGTTTACAATATGGGCCGATCGCCTCAATTTTAAGTTGGGGGTTTAGGAATCGTTTGATTGGCTATTCAGGATACATCTACTAACCGATAATTCAGACATTTTTGGCGGGCGATCGCGGCATCAGACCTCTACTCCGAGCGTTCTTTCATCGCGTCAAATACGCTTTAAAATCATGAAAAGTTGGATCGAACGTCATCCCGACCGCACCTATTTTTTATTCTTTGCAATTATCTTCGGCATGGCTTGTTTGGGGCTGGGTTTAGTTTTGTTGAATTCCTTCCTCAAGCGCCTCGATGTCCGGGATCAAAAAGTCGCCCGGGAAGTGCTGATGGCATCCCTGGAAAATCAACATCGACATCTGTTCAGTTACGGCAAATTTACCCCCAATTTAGAAGCCCTCTACAAAGGGACGAGGGACGGAAAACCTGGTTATCGGTTCGAGATGAATGTGGATGAAAATCGCGCCGTCATCAATGCCGTCGCGCGACGTTGGCGTCCGAGTCATTTTTCGGGGGCGATATTCGTCGTTTCCCCCGAGCGTCGCACCCAAACGGTGGGGGGAGTTTGTCGCGGCCCGGACAAAATTTCAGAACCCGTCCAACTCTCCCAATCCCAAAATATTCAATGTCCTCCGGACACATTTTTGATGGCTTCCTTCGCGGGGGCCGTCTTTGAAGTTCAAGAAGGGGAGACGAGCCAAAAAGTGGGCGGTGTCTGTACTGTTTATCATCGGCCAGATCGAATTAATTTTTATCCCCAACCGGATGCGATCGCCCCCCCCGAACCGGGTTCGACCAAAATCCAATGTCCGGCCGGTTCTTCCCTGTCGAAATCCTTCGTCATTCCCAATTAAAAATAATTCACAATCTCCGAAAACCGTAGAGGCCCCTGGCTTGCGCCCTCTATATCCCTCAATTCGGCTGAAAACTGACGGCCGACGGGTTAAACTGAATTATCGCAAGTATCGCGCTCGTGTGTTGACAAATCGAGGAGACCAAAAAAACTTCAAAACCTCGATTTAGAGGGGCTTTGAGTTTTCAAGGGCTCCCGACTCTCGATTCTCGAGGACCGTGCGCCGCGCTATATCGTTTCCCCATCTTCAGTTATGTCCGATTTCAAAGAACCCCTCACCTATCCGAACACTCGCAAAGGCAGCCAGGTGGACGAGTACCACGGCGTCAAAGTTGCCGATCCCTACCGCTGGCTCGAAGATCCGGACTCGGAAGAAACTCAGGCCTGGGTAGAGGCCCAAAATCGGGTCACGTTCGGCTACCTGGAAACCATTCCGGCCCGCGGCCCGCTGCGCGATCGCCTGACGAAATTGTGGAATTACGAAAAATATGGTATTCCCTTTAAAGAAGGCGATCGCTATTTCTATTTCAAAAACGACGGCTTGCAAAACCAGAGCGTCCTCTACGTCCTCGACGATCTCGACGGGGAACCGAGGGTTTTATTCGACCCCAACACCCTCTCCGAAGATGGCACGGTGGCCCTGTCAGGAATTGCCATCACTGAAGATGGCAAATTGATGGCTTACGGACTTTCGACCTCCGGTTCCGACTGGCAGGAGTGGCAGGTTTTAGATATCGAAACCGGGGAGAATTTGGGCGATCGCATCCGGTGGGTCAAATTCTCCAGTGCCTCCTGGACCCACGACAACCGGGGGTTCTTTTACAGTCGCTACGACGAACCCAACGAAGACACCCAATATGAGGATATCAACTATTATCAAAAACTGTTTTACCACCGCCTGGGAACGCCTCAATCGGAAGATATTTTAATCTACGATCGCCCGGATCGAAAAGAGTGGGGCTTCGGCGGTGGTGTCACCGAAGACGGCCGCTATTTAGTGGTTTCTGTCTGGCGGGGAACCGACCCCAAAAATCTGATTTTTTACAAAGATCTGACGCGACCGGAAAGCCCGGTGGTGGAACTGATATCGGACTTCGAGGCGGAGTACAGCTTTATCAATAACGACGGCAGTTTGTTTTGGTTCAAAACCGATTTGGACGCCCCCCGAGGTCGGGTCATCGCGATCGATATCAACACCGAAACCCGCACCGAAATTATTCCGGAAGTCAACGAAACTTTGGAAGGGGTGGGAACGTTAAACCATCAGTTTGTCACGTCTTATCTCAAAGATGCCCGCTCCCAAATCAAAATTTTTAACTGGGACGGATCGTTCGTCCGCGAGGTGGAATTGCCCGGAATCGGATCGGCGGGTGGATTTGGCGGGAAGCGTTCCGACATCGAAACCTTCTATTCTTTTACCAGTTTCACCACCCCTGCGACTATTTACCGCTACAATATGGTGACGGGAGAAAGCACCCTTTACCGACAACCGACGGTGGATTTCAACTCGGAAGATTACGAAACCCACCAAGTGTTTTATAACAGTGCCGACGGGACGACGGTTCCGATGTTTATAACCCACAAAAGGGGAATCGAATTCGACGGGAATAATCCGACTCTTTTGTACGGTTACGGCGGGTTCGGCGTTTCTCTGACGCCGGGTTTTTCCGTCAGTCGCCTGGTGTGGCTGGAGATGGGCGGCGTGTATGCGATCGCAAACCTGCGGGGGGGCGGCGAATACGGCGAAGAATGGCACCAGGCGGGGATGAAATTGAACAAGCAAAACGTGTTCGACGACTTTATCGCGGCGGCGGAATGGTTGATCGACAAAAAATATACCGCTTCTGGCAAATTGGCGATAATGGGGGGAAGCAACGGCGGGTTGCTGGTGGGGGCCTGCATGACCCAGCGCCCGGATTTGTTCGGGGCGGCACTTCCGGCGGTGGGGGTGATGGATATGCTGCGGTTCCACAAGTTTACCATCGGCTGGGCCTGGACTTCGGATTACGGTTCCCCCGACGACCCCGAGGAGTTCAAAGCCCTGTACGCCTACTCTCCCCTGCACAACCTGGAACCGGGGACGGTGTATCCTTCGACGCTGGTGACGACCGCCGACCACGACGATCGCGTGGTTCCGGCCCACAGTTTCAAGTTTATTTCCGCCCTGCAAGCGGCTCACGTCGGGGACAATCCGGTGCTGATCCGCATTGAGACGAAGGCGGGACACGGGGCCGGAAAACCGACGGCTAAAATAATCGAAGAAATTGCCGACGAGTTTGCTTTTTTGGTGCGGGTCCTCGATCTTCATCTCAAATTCTAATTATCGAGTCGGGGCGACCTGGGAAAACCGGCGAACTGGAGTACAATTAACAGAGCTGTTTTCCCCGTGTCTCCCGCGTTGCATCGCCCATGAAAAGCCACCCCACCAAAACTGAAAAGGGAAGTATTTTAATCGTTGACGATACGCCGGACAATTTGCGCCTGTTGTCGGCCACCCTCGGCGATCGCGACTATGAGGTTCGATGCGCCATTAACGGACAATTGGCGCTGATGGCGGTCAAAAATCATCCCCCCGATTTGATATTGCTGGATATCAAAATGCCGAATATGGACGGATACGAGGTCTGTTCGACCTTGAAAAAAATGCCGGAAGCGGCCGATATCCCGGTTATTTTTCTCAGCGCTTTGGATGATGTCCTCGATAAAGTGAAAGCCTTTTCTGTGGGTGGGGTGGACTACATTACCAAACCGTTTCAGGTGGAAGAAGTGTTGGCGCGGGTCGAAAATCAACTGACTATACGGCGACTTCAAAGACAGTTGAAACACCAAAATTTGCGCTTGAAACAGTTGAATGAAGATCTGAAGCGGTCGAACCAAGAACTCGAACAATTCGCTTATATTGTTTCCCACGACCTCCAGCAACCCCTGCAGACGATCACCGGATTTGCGGAATTGATGCTGACGCTGAAATCCCAAATTCAATTCGAGGAGGAAGCGGAAGAATATGTGCTTCCGATTTTAGATGAAGGAATGCGGCTGCAAGAGTTGATCAAAAATTTGCTGCATTATAGCCGGGTGGGAACTAAACGAAATCCGTTTGAAATGACAGATTGTAACGTTGTGCTGGCGGAAACTCTCACGAACCTGCACCTGGCGATCGCGGAAAGTAATGCTATGATTAACCATGACGACCTGCCGACGGTCTTCGGCGATCGCGTTCAGTTGGGGCAGTTGTTTCAAAATTTGATCGGCAATGCCCTCAAATATCAGCGTCCGGGTGTTCCTCCAACAGTTACAATTTCCGCCGTTCAGAAGGATGAAATGTGGCAATTTGGCATCTATGATAATGGCATTGGCATTCCCGCCGAACAGAGCGATCGCATTTTTCAGATCTTCCAAAGGCTGCACACCAGCCGAGAATATCCGGGAAATGGCATCGGTTTGGCAATTTGTCGGAAAATTATCGATCGCCACGGAGGACGCATCTGGGTGGAGTCGGAAGTCGGGACGGGAACGAGTTTTTATTTTACCCTTCCCTGCGGCTAAATGCTTACCTCAAAACCCATCCGCCAGCCATGAATCGGGAAGATAAAAATTATTCTAAATTACAGCAGTTGGAAGCGAGGTTGGAAGAAAGTGAGGCTCTCCGGCGGGACTTTTTCCATCGGTCGCCCATCGCCATTGCCGAACTCTCAATCGCCGGTCATTTTTTAGAAGTTAACGCGGCATTTTGTCAGTTTCTCGGCTACTCCCAAGGGGAATTACTGGAGTTAGAATTTAACGCGATTACCCACCCCGACGATCGCGAGATTTCCCGACAGAAGTTCGCGGAATTGATGGCAGGGCAGGTCAAAAAATATAGCCTCGAAAAGCGCTACCGCCACCGGGAGGGGCATTGGGTATATGGGATTGTCACCTGTTATGTGCGTTTTGATTTGACGGGAAATCCTCAATCCGCGATCGCCCAAGTCATCGACATCACGGAACGGAAGCGATCAGAAGAAGAAATTCGCCAAAAAGAAGAATATCTGCGCCTCCTCCTCGACAATATACCCCAGCAAGTGTTTTGGAAAGACATGAATTTGGTATTTCGGGGCTGCAATCAAAAATGGGCGGAAGCGGCGGGGTTGGAAAGTTCCGAGGCGGTGGTGGGAAAGACGGATTTTGATCTGTTTGGCGATCGCAAAATTGCCGAATTTTACCAGGAACAAGATCGGCGAGTTTTGGAGTCCAAAACCCCGGAAATGAATGTCGTCGCCCCCAAACAGAAACCGGGGCCGGGAGGACGACGAATTTGGCTCGATGTCAGCCGCATTCCCCTGTTAAAATCCGACGGAGAAGTGTTGGGAGTTTTGGGGGTATTGGAAGATATCACCGAACGCAAGGAAATTGATGAAAAACTGCGTCTCACACAGTTTTCGATTGATAAATCTCGGGATTATGTCCTGTTCAGCGATAGGGATGCCCGTTTTTTTTACGCCAATGAAGCGGCCTGTCAAACCCTCGGTTATTCCAAAGCCGAGTTGCTGAAAATGGAAGTGCGGGATATCGATCCGATCGCCCCTCCCGGCGGCTGGCCGATCGCCTGGGAGGATCTGCGGCGGGAAGGTTCATTTACCTTTGAATCCGAACATTATACCCAAGCCGGGGAGGCGATCGCGGTGGAAATTACCCTCAGCCATTTGGAGTACAATAACCGAGAATATGGCTGCGCGGTGGTGCGGGATATCCGCGATCGCAAACAGACGGAAATCGCCCTCCAACAGGCCAAAGAAACCGCCGAAACCGCCAGCCGCGCCAAAAGTGAATTTCTCGCCCGCATGAGTCACGAATTGCGGACACCGCTGAATGCGATCCTGGGATTTACGCAACTGATGGAACGGGAACTTGATCACGATTCTGAAACGACCCTCCGCGACCATCAAGACCATTTGCAAATTATTAGCCGCAGCGGCGAACATTTGTTAGAGTTGATCAACGACGTATTGGAAATGTCGAAAATTGAGGCGGGTCGAATTTTCCTCAATCCTGTCAATTTTGACTTTCAGATGTTGCTCAACTGCATCCGAGAAATGCTGGAACTGAAGGCGCGATCGAAGGGCTTAAGATTGAATTTTGAAATTGCCGATGATGTCCCCGCCCACATCTGCGCCGACGAAAGCAAACTCCGACAAGCTCTGATTAATTTATTGGGAAATGCGATAAAATTCACCGAGATCGGCGGTGTAAGTTTGCGGGTAAAGTTGGGTCACTCGGACTCTTCCAAACTGCAACTGTGGTTTGAAGTGGAGGATACCGGGCCGGGAATTTCTCCCCAGGAAACGGATCTGTTATTTGAACCCTTCGCCCAGACGGAAACGGGCCGCAAGTCCCAACAGGGGACGGGGTTGGGACTGTCTATAACCCGACAATTTGTCCGCCTGATGGGGGGAGAAATGCAGGTAAAAAGTGCATTGGGGCGGGGGACGATTTTTCGGTTTGACATTCAAGCCGAAGTCGCAGAATCGACCCTGGAAAAAGTAGAAATTTCCCGAGGACGGGCGATCGCACTCGCCGAAAATCAGCCGGATTATCGCATTTTGATTGTAGACGATAATTGGACGAACCGCAAATTGGTGGTGAAATTATTAAAACCCCTCGGTTTCCAAATTCAAGAGGCGGAAAATGGCCGAGAAGCGGTCGCGATTTGGGAGGAATGGGAACCCCATCTCATTTTTATGGACATGAGAATGCCGGTGATGGACGGCTACGAGGCGACCCAATTGATCAAACGCCATTTGAAGGGTCAAGCTACTGTAATTATCGCCTTAACTGCCAGCGCACTCCAGCAGGAAAAATCGATTGTTTTATCCGCCGGCTGTGACGATTTCGTTCGCAAGCCGTTTCGGGTGGAACGGTTATTTGAGACGATGGCGAAGCATCTGGGGGTTCGGTTTATTTACGAAAAAATGAACTCGGACGATGGGGGCGATCGCATCATAAAATCCGGCCAATCTGCATCGATCGATTATCGCGACCCCTCCGATCTGACGCCGGCTTCCCTGACTGTTATGCCCCCAGCTTGGATGGCAGAATTAAATCAAGCGGCGACCCAACTGAATGGGCACTTAATTGCCGGTGCGATCGCCAAAATTCCGCCCCGCCACGAATCCTTGGCTCGAATGCTCACCCAGTTGGCAGAAGATTTCCGCTATGATATTATACTCGATCTGACCAATCCTTCAAAATAAATGATGATCAATCGGTCAAAATTAAAACGTGTTATTGTGGCGATCGCCCGCATTTTTTTCAGTATCATTTTGGTGGTCGGTTTGACTTCCTGCCCATCGGTAGAAGCCCTGAGTGTTACCCAATCGGACGGCATTTATGAAACGCGATCGCTCCACAGCCCCGACGGAATTGGCAAATTTTACATGGGGCGAGAAATTGCCAAAGTGATGGGACACGAAGCCGCCGACTGGTTGGAACGGGATCGTCGCGCCACCTCGGAAAATCCCCAAACGGCGATCGCATCCCTCGACCTCAAACCCGCCGATGTGGTCGCGGATATCGGTGCGGGAACCGGATATTTTACCTTCAGAATTTCTCCGTTAATTCCCGACGGAAAAGTGTTGGCGGTGGACGTTCAACCGGAGATGTTGGAGTTGATGCAATTCGTCATCGACCAAGAAAAAATAACCAACGTCGAACCGATTTTGAGCGCCCCCGACGACCCCCACCTTCCCGAATCTGCCGTGGATTTAGCCTTGATGGTGGATGCTTATCACGAATTTGAATATCCCCGAGAAATGATGGAGGAAATTACTAAAAGTCTCAAACCGGGCGGACGGGTCGCGTTGCTGGAATACCGCCGCGAAAATCCGTTAATTTTGATTAAAGGGTTGCACAAAATGACGGAAAAACAGGCCGTCAAGGAAATGGAAGCGGTGGGTTTGGAATGGGTCGAAACCCTGGAAACCTTGCCCCAGCAACATCTGATAATTTTCCAAAAACCGTGCTAGAATAAGACGATTTTCAATAAAGATTGTTGAGGCGCTTATGAGTCCGTTTCGAGTCGGCATTGCAGGCCCCGTAGGTTCGGGGAAAACGGCCCTGCTGGATGCATTGTGTAAGGCGATGCGCGATCGCTTTCAAATTGCCGTCGTCACCAACGATATCTACACCCAGGAAGATGCACAATTTCTGATGCGATCGCAGGCTTTAGAACGCGATCGCATCGTGGGAGTCGAAACGGGGGGATGTCCCCACACCGCCATTCGAGAAGATGCCTCGATCAACCTGAGTGCGATCGAAGAATTGGAAGCGACTTTTAATCATTTAGATCTCGTCTTTTTGGAGAGTGGCGGAGATAATTTAGCCGCCACATTCAGCCCGGAACTTGTCGATCTGACCCTCTACGTCATCGATGTCGCTGCCGGAGATAAAATCCCCCGCAAAGGTGGGCCAGGAATCACAAAATCCGATTTATTAGTCATCAACAAAATCGACCTAGCGCCCTTCGTGGGAGCGGACTTGAACGTGATGGAACGGGACGCAAAAAAAATGCGGGGCAATCGGCCTTTTGTGTTTACCAATTTGAAGAACAAACAGGGATTAGAAACTGTTTTAGCATTTATCCAATCCCACATTATCCTCCCGACTGCGTAGTCTAGCGCCCCATCGAGGGGCATCGGCAAAAGGCAACAGGCTATCGGGAACTGAAATGACCTTTAAATCGGGGTGTCAAGGTTTCTAGCCCGATTGAAACTGTTAACACGCGAGGGCGATACTTGCGCTATAAATCCCCGCCTTTAAGAGTTCGATTTTGGATGTCTTAAAAATCCCCGTCTCTTGAGAGCGGCGAGTGTCAAGATCTCAATGTTGCAACAGCACCACCGTCGCTACGCCGAGTACGAAGAAACCGAACAGTTTTTGCAGCCGTTTCGCGTCGATAAATTGGTTCAAATAGGCGCCCCCGAGGGTTCCGGCACTGGCTGCGATCGCCATCGAAACGGTGAGGTTCCAATCGATCGCCACCTGTCCCAAATAGCCCGCAATTCCGGCGATCGCGTTAAAACTGATGATCAACAACGAAGTCCCGATCGCCTCTTTCATGGGAATTCCCCCCACCAACACCAGGACGGGGACGATCGCGAAACCACCGCCGACGCCCACAAATCCGGTCAGGACTCCGACCCCCAACCCCCCAACGGGAATCAGCAGCCATTTGGGATATCGCGAGGGGGCGGCGGATGCCGATGGGGTGGGTTTGTTGTTGCGGACCAGCATCAAAACGCTGGCCAAGAAAGCGATCGCACCGAAACAAGTCAGTTGAATGGTATCAGTGATCCAGGGGAGGGCAGCCAGACGGGCGCCCAGATAGGCCCCCGCCATCGCCGTGGGGGTAAAAATTGCGAAGGTTTTGAGGTTGACATTTCCCTGGCGCCAGTGGGAAATCACCCCCAGCAAACTGACGGAACCGACGATCGCCAAACTCATCGCGATCGCCTCTTTCGCCCCCATTCCCATAATATAAACGAGAACCGGGACCGCTAAAATCGACCCGCCACCGCCCATTAAGCCGAGACTTAAGCCGATACAGATAGCGAGGATATGTCCGATTATCCAAATGATCATTAGTTTTAAAGCCCAGATCTTGGGTGCGGCAATTTTGATTAAAATCGAGTATTCGGGGAGGGGAAAAACCAGGCATCAGATCCCTCGGTTCTTTCCCGTAGCGTCCCCCTTTTTAAGCGGTTAATATCGTCCGAGAGTTACAAGACCGCCGGAATTTTTCCACACCGTTCGTTGGCGGGAACCGCTTCCATAATTTTCTTGGGATTGGGAAGGTTGAGATTGTCCATCAACTCGATGAAACTGTCGCGGTTTTGTCCGGCGAAGCGGGGATTATGTTGCTTTTCTTCACCGATGGTGGAGACGGTGTGCCCCCGGTAGTCGTGGCCCGGATAGACGAGGGTTTCGTCGGGGAGAGAAAACAGTTTTCCGACGATGACATCGTAGAGGATTCCCGCGTCGCCGCTTTGGAAGTCGGTGCGTCCGCAACCCCGAATCAGCAGCGAATCCCCCGTCAGGAGTCGATCGCCGTTGACGAGATAGGTCATGTGGCTGTCGGTGTGGCCCGGTGTGGCGATCGCGAGGATGGAAATTTCGCCGACTTTTAACGATTCTCCGTCCCCAATGTAGCGATCGGCACAGGCGGCGTTGGCGTTTTGGGGTACGATGCCCAGACATTGGGTCAACTGCCGCAGTCGGCTCGTCCCCGTGATGTGGTCGGCGTGAATGTGGGTTTCGAGGCAGTACCGCAGCGTCAGCCCCAATTCTCCGATCAGCTTCAGGTCGCGATCGACTTGTTCGACGACTGGATCGACCAATACCGCTTCTTTGGTGGCCGGATCGGCAATCAAATAAGTATAGGTACTCGTTTCCAGGTCAAATAGCTGGCGAAATAGCATTTTTCCTCCTTTACCAATTTCGGCAATCTGGCATTATTTGAATAATTAACTACATGGTAAAATAGTTTTCGCGAAACGTCAATACGGCTTTCGCCGCGAATCGACAGGTGTTATATATTTGAGGTATTTTGTCAACCCCCAAACTGGTGATTTGAGCTTATATGAACGAAAGCGATCGCATGGGGCTGCAAACCCTTTCCAATTATTTTGTCGGCTGTTGCCTTATAGGATTGCTCTATTTGGTCATCGTCCGGATCTCCCGAAGCGTTCCAAACTGGGAACGCCTGACTTTAATTGTTGTCGGTATTTTTGGGTTCTTTTTTGTCGATTCGGGATGAAATATTTTGAGAGCCTTTCCAATTATGGGTTCGGTATTTTAGCGGCGATTTATCCCTTTTTTTTTGGGGGAATTTTTAACGAAAATAAGGCCTACCTTTCCAAGAAACACCGATCAAAATTCCAATAAAAGAAAGGCGAGACAAATCAATTAAAATCGGAGGGACAGGCAGTAAAGATTTGATCGCCAGAGCGAGGAGCAGACAACCCATCAGCGCCCACAGACTGCCGGCGTTCAGCAGGAAGCGTTGGTCCCACAGTTCCAATAAATAAACCGCCAGTACCCCCACACCGATCGCGATCAGGACGGGCATCAGCATTCCCAGGGGAGGGGAATAGAGGAACGAGAGCGCCCGTCGCAGGGGTGGAAAATACTTAAACCCTGGCACCAACAGCAATTCGATCGCCGCCAAGCTCGCGATGACAACGCCGGCACTCTGAAGGAGCCACCGCCAGGGCAAGGATTTCAACTGTCGTATCAAACGATCCATTATTTTAACTCGGAAGATAGGGGGACTGCACCAACGGGGACGAGCGCCGCAACGCCGTGAATACTCCAATTCTATCGCAGAGGATTACAATTTCTGAAAGCAGACCCAATTTTGACGCGGGGATTTGTCAACTCGGTTTGAGCAAGAAGTCTCCCGTCATACCGCCAGGTTGGCGGTGAGATGAATTGTCACCAATTGTGTTACAATATCAGCGCTTGCCGACCCACCTGGCTGACTCGGAGGCTCCGCCAAACGGAGCGAGTCTGCCCTCGGCAGAGTCCGGGGAATCAGAAAGGCCATTGGAGTGTCAGAGACTCCGCGCCAATCTGCCCGTAAAATCGGAAAACACAACAATAATCAGTATTTTCGTCTCGGGAGCCGGGACGACTGCGCGGGTTCTTCCACGGGAAGATAAAGGCTGTTTCCAGCCAGAGACGCTGAGTCAGACCGATACGCTTTCGAGTGAGTCGGCATCGGCGGATGAGACGCGAAGCCCCCATGAGAATCTTAGATTTGATGGTGGGTAGCTCACAAGTTTGTCGAACTTGAGAGAGGAAACAATCGTGGAAACGAAGATCAACTGTGCCGAAGCCTGTGTAAATGGCTGCATTTTGGGGGATCAATGCCCCCATCGGGAATATGTCGAATCAACATCTGATTTTATTCAAAACACATCTCTGGAGCGGATGTTGGAGATAGCCGACGACGCCGTGCGGAAAAAGCGCATGGAGCCACCCAAGTGGGTAATTCCCGATTTTCCGGACACCTCATCCTCATCCTAACAGGCGGGCGATCGAGGGGGCTAGGAAAGCAGGGCTGTTTCATTCTCCCATAAAAATGACAGAGGGAGGCAGCAATTAATAATTAATAATTAATAATTAATAATTAATAATTATTGATTGACTTTGGTTGTCATCGTCACCCTCGACAAGGGGCTTAGACAGACAAGGGGATGGATCCCCTTGTTGTTGAACCGAGAATGAAACGGCCCGGCATCGGACTCGACTCGAGGAAGGGAGTCGGGTCTGATTTAATGGCATTCCGGTTTTACCGCCACGATGCGAATGCGGCGATAGTCCGCAATCCAGGTTCCGTGCCGGTAAAGTTGGGGAGAGAGTTTCGTTTCAAGCCGGTGGATAATGGCGCGTTTTTCGGCGATCGGGATCGATTTAAAAAATTGAACCGCAAACATTTCCAGCCAATTTCTCAGTCCGTTTTGACCGTCATCGAGGGGGGTGGGGCGATCGAAGAGTAGAGCCGATCTGAGTTGAAACCCGCGATTTTCTAAAAGCGTCCCGTATTCGACGATGCTGGGAAAATACCAGGGATTGAGGGTTTGATTGTCTGGATATCCCGCCTCCTTCAAGGCTTCGCACAGCCCCCGAACGATCGCCCCGACATTTCCTCGCCCGCCAAATTCCGCCACAAAGCGACCCCCGGGCTTTAAGGCAGACCACACTTTTTCGATAACCGGCTCGGGGGGTTTGACCCAATGTAAAACCGCATTAGAAAAAACGGCATCGAACTGTTCGATCCACTCCAAATTTTCCACATTTCTCACTTCAAAATTCACCTGCGGATAAGTCAGACTCGCCGCCTCGATCATCGTCGTCGCGCGATCGATACCGACGACTTGGGCGCCGCTCTCCGTAATTCGATAGGTCAGATGACCGGTTCCGCAACCGAGATCGAGGATGTGTTCTCCCATTTTCGGATCGAGCAACTCCAGCAAGTCTTTCCCCAGATTAGAAACATAGCCGTGATGCTTGTCGTAAAGCTTGGCATCCCAGCGATCGCGGGACGGACTCGGTAGGTAATCCTGAGTATTTGTCTTCATTCGGGTTTCCGAGACGGGACATGGGTTGTCTTTCTTTAAGTATCCTGCATGAAGGCGATCGCGATCCCCCAAATTTTAGGAAAGTTTCAACAAAAATCGCCCGTCGGTCAGGGATGGGGGGCAGGAACATTCCATTAACTGTCCATTGTCAATTGTCGGCCGTCAATTGTCAATTACCAATTCTTCCCACGGAAGCCCATTCTGTGTTAAAAACTACAGATCGTTCCCCAAACTCGGATCGACAGGTAATCCAGGAGGATGTTTCATGGCCGGCAGCGAAGTTCAGGCTGATTTTTGGATGACGGAGTACATCACCCCTTGGGACATCTACGCCCACGGCGTGACCGATGTCCTCGCCCATCAAAAAACCCCCTATCAGGAAATGTACATTGTCGAAACGGGTGCCTACGGCAAAGCCCTGGTTCTGGACGGCAAATGGCAGTCCTGTACGGGGGACGAATTTCTGTACCACGAACCCCTCGTCCACCCGGCGATGATCGCCCAGGGCCAGCCGCGGAAGGTGTTGGTACTCGGCGGCGGCGAGGGGGCGACCATCCGAGAAGTGCTGCGTTGGAACACCGTCGAGAGCGTCGTCATGATCGATATTGACGGCGACGTGGTGGAAGCCTGCAAGCAACACCTGCCCGAAATGCACCAAGGCGCCTTCGAGGACCCCCGCACCGAGTTGGTGGTGGGGGATGCGTTAGAATATCTCGACACCACCGAACGGACTTGGGACGTGATCGTTTCCGACCTCTCCGATCCCATCGAGGAGGGTCCGTCTTTCAAACTGTTCACGAAGGAGTATTTTGAAAAGATCCGCCGCGTCCTCGCCGACGATGGGGTATTTGTCATTCAAGCCGGACCGGTTGCCCCCGGAAATTTGCACCTCCACGTCCGCATTGTGAATACCGTCAACGCGGTTTTTCCCCACGTCCAATCCTACAGTAGCTTTATCCCCACCTACGGTGCCCCTTGGGGATTCGCGATCGCCTCCGGAGAGCCCATCGACCCCTATCCCCAACCGGAGACGACCGACCAACTTCTCCAACGGCACACCAAGGGCGAACTGAAAATGTTCGACGGCATCACCCTGCTGGGGTTATTTCAACTGCCCCGACACCTGCGGGAGGCGATCGCGGCTGAAACCCAAGTCTACACCCTTTCCGAACCGCCCAAATTCTTCGGGAAAGGAAAAGGTAACTAACGAATTGGGGCGGAGGCTGAGTTATTAATAATTAATCATTAATAATTATTAATTTACTTTTTCCAGTTTCCCCCCTCCGCTCCCCAAAAGCGGTATGCTAGAGAGCAGACGATCGCATAGCCAGCACTGCAAACTCCGATGGAAACTCAACAGCCCCAGATCCAAATTGAAAAAACGCAAAATACCCGCCTCCACGAACTCGACCGAGACGAGATTCCCTTCGGGAAAATTTTTGGGGATCATATGCTGACGGCAACCTGCGCTGATGGAAAGTGGCAAGATGTGAAAATCGTTCCCTACGGTCCGTTGGAACTATCTCCGGCTAGTTCCGCCCTCCACTACGGGCAGGCAATTTTTGAGGGAATGAAAGCCTACAAGAGTGCGACGGGGGAACCGCTTTTGTTCCGGCCTCGGGACAATTATCGACGCATCAACCAGTCCGCCGATCGCCTCTGTATGCCCCCGATTCCTGAATCGATTTTTATGGACGGGTTAGCGGCGTTGATCCGGTTAGATGCGGACTGGATTCCCGATAAAAATGGCAGCGTTTTGTACATCCGCCCCGTTTATTTTGCCACGGATGAATCCGTCGGGTTGAAGCCGTCCGATTCTTATCAATTTGTGATTATCACTTGTCCGGTCGGGGCTTACTATTCCCATCCGGTAAAATTGATCGTCACCGATCAATATGTCCGGGCTTTTGAAGGGGGGACGGGAGCCGCAAAAGTCGCCGGAAACTACGCGGCGAGCCTGCTGGCCGATCGCGAGGCGAAGGCGAAGGGATACGATAACGTGATTTGGCTTGACGGCATCCACCGCCAATATATCGAAGAATGCGGGACGATGAACCTGGCATTTGTCATCGATGGCGTGGTCGTCACCCCCAAACTTACGGGGACAATTTTAGCCGGAATTACCCGCGACAGTGTGTTGACTTTATTTCGAGATTGGGGCATTCCTGTGGAGGAACGGCCGATCGCGATCGACGAAGTTGCCGAAGCCTGCGATCGTGGCACCTTGACCGAGGCTTTCGGCATGGGCACCGCCGCCACCATCGCCCACATTTCCACCATCGGATATCAGGGTCGGGATTTAATTTTACCCCCGGTGACGGAACGGAAATTCGGCAACCGAGTTTTGCAGGCGTTAGAAGACATCAAAACCGGAAAAATTGAAGATCCCCACGGTTGGATTTATCGAGTTTGAATCGGGAATCGATTCCCGAGGGCGCAAGCCAGGCGCCCCGACCCGCTCAAATCCGATTCAGATGATTGGGGAGTTTGATATCAAGTCCGTTTGAATACTTACACAATCCGTCGAGAAAAGGCAATAGGCAAGAGGCAATCGGCAAAAGTTTGAAGCGGTTTCAGGAGGGACAAGGAAAACCTGGAATTATATAGCGCTGCGCGCGGTCCTCGAGAATCGAGAGTCGGGAGCCCTTGAAAACTCAAAGCCCCTCTAAATCGAGGTTTTGAAGTTTTTTTGGTCTCCTCGATTTGTCAACACATGAGCGCGATACTTGCGATAATGGTTTTAGCGGACATGATATGAGGAGGGGATAACCGGCTCTGATCAGATTTAATTGTTAATTATAGCAACGAGCGCTCACGTGGTTACAGTTGAAATGGGGTCAGAAATTTTCAAACCCTTATAGAAAAGCCGTTTCAGTTTCCGACTCCCTAATACCGACTGCCGAGGACCGCGCGCAGCGCTATATTAATTGTTAATTATTAATTGTTAATTTGCGTTCGCCGGACGAACCAAAATCACCGTGCAGTCGCAGCCGCGGGCGATCGCCTCCGGGAGATTGCCGTGGATCGCCTGTTGGAGCATCCCTTCCCCGCTGGCGCCGACAACCACGACATCGCAATGTTCTTTATGGGCGACATCCAACACCGCATCGGCGACGGAATGGGCGCAGACGGCACTCATCGTCACCACCGCATTCAGACGATCGCCCCAATTCTCCACCTCCACCTCCAACCGGCGCAATTCCGAGTCAGAAATATTTTTTTTAACCACCTTCAACAACCGCACATCCGGCTGCAAACTCAAATTCACCAAACCGGGCAAAATCTGCATCGCCGCCGCCTGTCGCACCCCCGTTCGCAGGGGGACCAGCCACCGCCGCCAAATCGGAAATTGCAGCGATCGCCGTCCCGAGGGATGGTTGAAAATGCGGTGCACGTCCCGCCCCCACTTCACCAGCACCACCTCCCCGGGGGCCTGCCGGATAATCGTATCGACCACCGATCCAAAGATGCGATCGGCCGTGGATTTTTCCCCCTGCCACCCCATCAACGTCAGGTCGATGTGTCGCTCCTTCACCGTCTCCAAAATCGCCTGAGTGACATCGTGGGCGACCCGTACCTGGGTGTGGAGGGGCACCTGCCAGCGGCGGGCGATGCGTTCCGCCTCCCGCAGCAGGTGGCGGCTGTTAGTAATTTTGACGGGGGTTTCGGTTGGCAGTTGATGCCGGGGAATGGTAATAATTGTCAGGCATTCCAACTCATAATTCCGTTCCCTGGCGATGGCGGCGGCAACGTGGAGCAAGGCGGGGGCAGTTTTGGGATTGTACAGCGACACCAGAATCCGGCCATTGCCCACGCACGGACCCTGGGTCTGATAGACCACATAGGAGGGGACCGGGTGCGGCCCGACTTGGGTGGTTTCCCCGCTCAGGTAGCCCAGTTCCCCCCGGATGATATCGCTGCGGGTAATGATCCCCACCAGATGCCGCCCCTCCACCACCGGCAGGCGGCTCAACTTCTGGCGTCCAAGCAGGTAGAGCGCCTCACTCAGGGGGGCATCCGGCTTGATAGTGACGGGTTGAGGGGTCATCAACTTGTAGAGGGGGGTGTCTTCCGGGAGTTCCTGTTTGTGGATTCTCGCCATGTCGGTTTGGGTGATGATGCCCACCAACTTACCCTCATCGACGACGGGGAAGCCGCGGTGGTGCGATCGCGAAAACGCCTGCATCACCTGTTCGATACCGAATCGGTAGTCGAGGGTTTCCACCTGTCGCTGCATGACATCCTCGGCCCGCAGGGTATTCAAGGAGGCGCGATCGGGCTGTTCGAGGCGATCGATTTCAATGCCACTCAACTCCAGGAGGCGATCGTAGAGAGATTGTTTGTCCAGCTTTTCCGCCATCAGGTAGGCGGCGATCGAACAAACCATCAGGGGGAGCACCAAATTGAAATCAGCGGTTATTTCAAACACGATCACCACCGCCGTCACCGGTGTCCGGGACACGGCGCAGAAAAACGCCCCCATGCCGGCGAAGGCGAAGGTGGTGTGGGGTTCCAGGTCGATGATGGAAGCCTGCCACAGCCCGATCGTATCCCCCAGGGCGGCGCCCAAAATCAGCGACGGGGCAAATAATCCCCCGGGCGCCCCCGAACCCGCCGCGACGCTGGTCAGGGAAAACTGCACGACGAAAGCCAGGGCAGTGGTTGTCCAGAGAATATCGCCACTGAGGATAAACTCCCGCAACCCGGCATTGTCCCGAAAGGTGGCGGGGAGGATGGAGACGACCCCGCCGCAGAGCAACCCGGCCCAGGCCATCCGCACCGGCAAGCCCAGTTTCAGGGTGTGGCGGTTCAGTTTTTGGAAGGCGACGATCGCCCGACTGAAGAGGACGCCGAACACCCCCGACAAAATCCCGACGAGGATGTAAAAGGGAATTTCCGGCAGTTCGATCAGCCACTGTTGGTAGAGGGTTTCGACGGGGATCGAAGCCGGGGGGGGGATGCCCATTGCTTGATTTCCCAACAGTCGGGACACCACCGCCCCGGTGAAGGAGGCGATGATAGCCGGACCGAGGGTGAGGCCGGAGATGTCATGGAGGAGATCTTCGACCACGAACAACACCCCGGCGATGGGGGCGTTGAAACCCGCGGCCAGCCCCGCCGCCGCCCCGCAGGCGATCAGTTGGTCGCGGTAGTTGGGAGATGTGGGCATCCAGCGACTCACCCAGGCGGCCAGGGATGCCCCGATCTGCACCGTCGGCCCCTGTCGCCCCAGAGTGAATCCGGAAGCCATCGTCACCATCGTGCCAACCATTTTAACGAGGGCGACCCGCAAATCCAGGGAAGTTTTCGTCCCCCCCAGGGCGGCTTTGACTTGGGGGATGCCACTGCCGGCCGCTTCTGGGGCGATCCGTTCCACCAGGAACCCGGCCAGGAAACCGCCGCAGACACCCACCAGGGGCAGGAACGGCCAAGCTGAGTATTGGGTGGAGCCGTATACCCGCCAGGAGCCCAAGAATCCCGCCCCCGCCCGCAGGCAGAAGGCGGCGATCCCGGAAATCAACCCGATCAGACAAGCTTCAAAAATTGCCAGACGTTTGGGACCGCCGATGAATTGCTGGGCGATCGCGCGGAATTTAAACTGTAGCTGTTCGCGGGTGGGAAGTCGCCGGCTCATAGGGGAAAGTTGGAGGTGAAGACCGCGCCAATGGTGCATCGCGCGGACGGAGGTCAATTTTCACCAGTTTTCTGCCGTAGCACTCGGCTTTGTTAGTCAGTTGTCTGACCAGTCTGTTTCCGGCTCAAAGATTTCTGTGCCATCCGCCGGTTCAGAATCTTCGGGTTGGCGAACTTGCGCCCGTCGCTCAAAGTCAACAAACTGGTGATGCCTAGATCGATCCCGACTTTTTGGGTGGATGGCTTGAGCTTCAAACTGAATCCGTTCCCAGTCGGTGCGGGTATGGACGGACGCCTACCCTTGCCACCCCAAGGCGTCACTGATTTGCCGGGAAATTTCCAGGGGATCGAAGGGTTTGCCGACCACCGCCACGGCACCGAGTCCCAAGTACCAGTCTCGTTCGGTGGGGGAACGTTTGGCTGTCAGGAAGACGACCGGGATGGAAGCCGTGGCTGGATTGGCTTTCAGGCGCTTGATGGTGGTGGCTCCGTCCATGTCGGGCATCATCACGTCCAGGAGGATGGCGTCGGGTTGGCATTGTTCGGCCAGTTCGAGTCCCTCGGCACTGGATGTGGCGACCATCACCTCCCATCCCCCTTCGAGTTCCAAACAGCGCTGGGTGACAATTAAAATATCCTCTTCGTCGTCGATCATCAAAATTGTTTGAGTCATCAATGATCAATGATCAATTATCAATGATCAATTATCAATGATCAATTATCAATTATCAATTTCTCTCCCACCCGAATTGGAACCCCGGACTTGATTGCGTCCGGTTTCTTTCGCCCGGTAGAGGGCGACATCTGCGGAACGGTAGAGGGACTGTAAATCCCGCCCGTCGTCGGGATACTGGGCTACCCCGGCGCTGAATGTCACCGAAAAAGGCGTCCCTTCCAGGATGAGAACCTCCAGGCCCCACTGTTCCAAAACCGTTTCCAGACGCCGGGTGCCATCTTCCCTGCTGGTGCCGTACATCGCCACCGCAAATTCTTCACCGCCCCAGCGTCCGACGACATCCTCCTTACGGAAGACTCTTTGCAGCAGTTCCCCGAAGCGGTGCAGGACCCAATCTCCCGTGGCGTGGCCGTGGCGATCGTTGATCTCTTTGAAATGGTCGAGATCCAAAATGGCGAAGCACAGGGGTTGTTTCTGACGGCCCGCCATGCGGAGGAGGCGGTTGATGTCCTGGCTGGATTTCTGGCGGTTCGCCACCCCGGTGAGGGTATCGACTTCCGCGAGATTGCGCCACAGGCGGCTGCGGTGCAGGCGGTTGAACAGGCGGGCGATCAGTTCCGGTCCGACCACGGGTTTGGAGATGAAGTCGTCGGCCCCGGCACTGAAGACCCGGGAGATGGTTTCGGGGTCGGAGTAGCTGGTCAAAATTAGGATCGGCAGGTAGCGCCAGCGGGGTTCGTTGCGGATCACCTGGCAGAGTTCGATGCCGTTGTAGTGGGGCATTTCCACGTCCAGGATCAGCAGGTCGGGGGTGGAGAGTTCCAGGGCCTCCCAAAATTTGCGGGGGGTGCTGAGGGTTTCCACCTGCAGGCCGAAGGGGGACAGGAGGGTGGTGAGCAGTTCCAAAATTTGGGGGTCGTCGTCGATCGCCATCACGCGGCTCCGGGTGACGTTGTTTTGTAGGACTTCGGTGGCCAGATCCAAAATCTGCTCGGTGGGCATCGGTTTTTGCAAAAAGGCGCGACTCCCCAACCGGCAGACGGTAAGGCGATCGATGAAACTCGATCGCACCGAGAGCACCACGACAGGAATTTCCGGGCGGTGGTAGGCGAGATCTTCCAATAGCGTGAACCCGTCTTCGTCGGGACTGGGAAAGTTGAGATCCAACAGGATCAAACTGGGCGTGGATTCCACCAGCATAGCCCGGGCGACACCCACGCTCGGCGCCGTCTTGGCTTCCATGCCCCGGATTTTGGCTTCCTGGGCAATTTGTTCGCTCAACAGGGTGTCGTCATCGACGATCAACAGGCTGGGAGAGCCGTCGAGGTGGGGGGACGGGACTGGGGACAGGGACTCGTTCCTGTCTTCTCTGGGGCGTTTTTGGAGTGCGTTGTAGAGTTCGTTCGTCCACTTTTGCAGTTGGTTGTGTTGGTAGGGATTCAGGGGTTTGTCGCCGGAGAGTAAATATTCGATTTTTCGGGCCAGTTGGGAGCCGCGGGCGAATCCGAATGTCCCCAAAGAGCCGGCGAGTTTGTGGGCTTCTTGGTAAGCCTCCCGGCGATTGGACTCGATTTTGATATCTTGAGGGTTCAGGATCGCCAGATCTTGGATGACCTGGACTCGGGCGAGGGTTTTTTCTCGAACGTTGTCCCAGATTTGGCTCACGGCTTCGAGAACGGAGGTTTCGGACGCCGATTTGGGGGCGGGGGGCGGGCCTGGACTTTTGATGCGATATCCCAGGCCGTAGACGTTTTCGATGGTGTCGGACGGGGCCCCGGCTGCTTTCAATTTCGTCCGCAGACTTTTGACGTGGGCTCGCACGGTGTTGTCCGAGGGGGGGTCTTCTCCAGACCACAGGTGTTCGATGATGGTATCGTAGTTGAAGACCCGGCAGGGGCTGCGGACTAACAGTTCCAAAAGCCCGTATTCTTTGGGGGTGAGGGGGAGGATCGAGCCGTTGTAGGAAATTTCGCAGTGGGCCGGGTTCAGCCGCACGGACCCCCAACTCAGGACGGGGGGCGTGGAGATTACCCCCCGGCGCAGCAGGGCGCGAATCCGGGCGACCAGTTCGGGCACAACGATGGGTTTGACCAGGTAATCGTCGGCTCCGGCATCGAGTCCCAGGACTTTATCCTGGCAGGTGTCCCGGGCAGTTAGCAGCAGGATGGGCATCTGGTAGCCCTGCGATCGCAGTTTTCGGCACAGGGTGATCCCGTCGAGTTTGGGGAGCATCACGTCGAGCAGGACTAAATTGTAGTCGAAGGTTTGAATGTAGTTCCATCCTTCTTCTCCGTCCGCTGCGACATCCACCACATAATTCTGGACTTTGAGAAGTTTGACCAGTTCTTCTGCGAGTTGTTCGTCATCGTCAATGAGAAGAAGTTTCATGGGTTAATGACATCCAATTTGTGATGGCGGTATCGACTGAAAAGCGTTTTAAAAGTGTCGTTTTTGATCGGTTGGTTTTCCATTGCGCTCCGACTCGCGCGATCGCCGTTTTTAAAGAGTCGATGATAGGGCTAAACTTCCGTCCCACCTCTGATGTTAACTTATTTTTATTTTCAAAAAATGAGTATTTAGATAGAAGACAGATCAAAAATTCAGATGGGGTTGAGATGGCCCTTTCGGAAGGCAGAGGTAATTTTAACTCTTTTGTTTATGAAAGCCTTAAAAACCGCCACCTGACATGAAAATCCCCTGATCCTGACTGCCATGAGAAATGAGAACCCCAATAGCAGCCTCTCCCAACTCTATCAAAACAATTATATCTTACCCAGGTCGGGGCTTTCCAAAATCTCGATTGGTGAACTCGGGTAAAGATCGCCGGGGCGATCGCTTTTCCAAGTGAAAATCGGGAGATCTCGAACCAGCCGCTCTTGTAAAGAAATGTAAAATCACCGCCCATTTTGCCTCCCCCGGCGATCCGCGTCGGCGCCCCGATCGCGATAAGATCTGCTCAACATCGGCGAATCTGCCCCGTCGTATCTGAACCCCAATCCATGAAACCGAAAATCAAAGATCAACTCGCATGGCAACAAGCAGAATTACTCATGCAACCCGCCCTGATCCGAGTCCTGGACAACATCCGCAAGCAACTGGAAACTTCAGTCTGGAAGGGGAGTTACGAAACCGTGCAAACGCCCTATCCGGGCTACCTGCTGAAGTTGGAACGGGACGCCCGAGAAGTCAGCGTCGATATTTGGGATCTGTGCTATCAAATCTGTTTCCGGGACTACCGCCCCACCCACGCCGACGCGGAAACCCGGGAGGTTGAAATCGATACCAGCCTGATCGATGATACGGGGGAGGTGGACTGGGATCGACTCGATCGCAAAACCCGGGATATCATCGAGGATCTATTTGCCAATTTAACTCCGACGGAATCATGATTCAAACCCTACACAACATCCAAGCATCGACGGGCGCCGTATTCGACGAGTCCGGCGCGGTTCCCCTCAGTTTCAATAACGACGCCGAAGCGATCGCGGCCACTCAAACGGGGGCGGCCCTGTGCGATCGCTCCCACTGGGGGCTGTTGCGACTCTCGGGCGAAGATCGCCTCACCTTCCTCCACAACCAGAGCACCAACCACGTCAACGCCCGCCAACCCGGGCAGGGGTGCGATACCGTCTTCGTCACCTCCACCGCCCGCACCATCGACCTGGCAACGGCTTACATGACCGAAGATGGGGTGTTGCTGCTGGTGTCCCCCAACCGCCGCCGCCAAATTCTGGAATGGCTCGATCGGTATATTTTTCCGATGGACCGGGTGAAATTGCAAGACCTCGGCGACGAATTGGCTTCCTTTAGCCTCATCGGGCCGCAGAGTTCCCAAATTTTGGAGAAGCTGGGGGCGGCGGTTCCGGAAAATTTGCCCCCCGGCCACCACTGGATCGCCGAGTTGGGCGGTGCGGCGGTGCGGATCGCGGCGGGAAGCGGTTTGGCGGCGCCGGGATATACCCTCATCGTCCCGGCAGAGGCGGCGGCGGACCTGTGGGCTGCTTTGACCGATGCGGGGGCGATTCCGGCGGGCGATCGCGTTTGGGAGCGACTCCGCATCGAACAGGGACGCCCGGTTCCCGACCGCGAACTCACGGAAGATTACAACCCGTTAGAAGCGGGACTTTGGGGGACGATTTCTTTTGAAAAAGGCTGTTATATCGGCCAGGAAACTATCGCCCGCCTCAACACTTACAACGGGGTGAAACAGCGGCTTTGGGGCATCCGCCTGCGGGGCGACGCCGAACCCGGAACCGCGATCGTCCTGGACGGAAAAAAAGTGGGCCAACTCACCAGCGTCACCGAAACGGAGGCCGGTCCCTTCGGGTTGGCTTACATCCGCACCAAAGCCGGAGGGCCGGGATTGACGGTGGCGGTGGGAACGACGGCGGGAGAAATCGTCGAAGTCCCGTTTTTGAGCCATCCTCAAGGGTCGTCAGCACCCCCGGCTGAAGCACGGGGGCTTCGTGCCCCCCTTCAGGTAGCTGACCAGCTTAAGCCTTAACTGGCTACGTGAGCGAGCAAGAGTTAAAGTCCTACCCTGGAATGCTTGCTAGTTCCAGGCTCTAGAACC
>JBNGCR010000055.1:0-28583 GCA_050045915.1 Limnospira sp. | reverse complement strand
CAAACTGCATTAAAATCTGCGTCCCTCTTCAATCATGCCTCGGATATCATTAGAGTCGAATGCAATTTCTTTTTGCAATTTTTGCAGTTGTGCGATCGCTTCTCGAATTGATTGTTTCGTCGTCGGCTTTCCCCAAGCATTCAGTTTGGGTTTTGTTTCCTCAGATGACAACCGCTGCACTACCACCAAAACTTCAACAGAAGTATCTTGAAAATCGTCGGGCATTTGAATGTGTAATGTTCCATCTGTCCCAATGTGCGTTTTTGCCTTAATTGTTTCCATAGGAAATGATGGGTTCGGAATGGACTAAATTGATTATATCACCCGTCCAACTGAATTCGGCGATGAAAAGGCGATCGGGCTGATTGTGTGCGGTTTGAGAAGAAACCGGGTTTCGAGAAGGATCTCTGGTTCTCATGTAAACTATTTCATAGAAACCCGGTTTCTCAACACTGAAAGGATCGGGGAATTGCTGTTATCGACAAAAACATGATAAAATAGCCTCGGGTAATTGATAGCGATCGCCGAATTATGAAGACACCGATTGAATCCGACGGGCAAATCAAAATACCGCCCGAAATTTGCCAGCATTTGAGACTCAAAGAGGGGGATGAGTTACTTTTTATTGTTGTCGGCAATGAAATCCATTTGCGTCCAATTGAAAGAAAACGTCTGAGCGAATTTCGGGGAGTTTTGCCGGCGACCCGACCCCATCCGGGAAAAGCAGAAATTCGACAAACTGTCGCCGAATCTTTGGGCATTAACAATTTAAAGTCGGAAGGATGAATAGCTATTGGGTGGATGCCAATGTTTTACTGAGGTTTATCACCAACGATCCGAGCCATTTAGCCGAACGAGCTACCCAATTCATTGAGAAAGCCGAACGGGGCGAATTGCTTCTCAAAGTCTCTTCTCTGGTGGTGGCTGAAGTGGTTTGGGTACTCGTCTCTTTTTACGGTTATTCTAAAACGGAAGTTGCGGATGTTTTGATTTCTTTATTAACGTCGGAAGGGATTGTCCTTGAATCTGCCGAACGGGTGATAGCTGCCCTCGACAGTATGGCGACTAAAAATGTTGATTTTGTCGATGCTTATCTTGCCGAAACTGCCCGCCAATCCAATGAATCTATCGCCTCTTTTGATAGAGACTTCAGACGTTTAAATATACCCTGGACAGAGCCGGATTGATTGACGGATAAGCCGATCGCACTTCACCCCTTACAATCAAATCAACTCCCATCCCCACCCATGTTTGTCCTGAAATTTCCGATCGCCACAATTCTCACCCTCACCCTAATTCTGGGACTGACGCAATCCCCCGCAATCACACCCCCGGCGCCCGATCGCATCGGGGAATTGACGGTTTTGGGAACGGCGACGCTTCCCACGGGGTTCACATTTGCCCAGACGGAGGTGGGGGGACTTTCGGGCATTACCTACGACGCGGGGCGAGATCTGTTTTATGCGGTTTCCGACTCCCGCGGCGACAACGGACCCGCCCGATTTTATACGCTCAAATTGAATTGGAATTTTGAGCCACTAAAATTGGATAGCATCGAAGTGGTGGGGGTGACGTTTTTAGTGGATGCCGAGGGGCAATCTTTCCCCGTCGGAAGCATCGATCCGGAGGGGATTGCATTTGATGGAAATCATCTGTGGATTTCTTCCGAGGGCAACGTGGAGCGATCGCATCCCCCCTTCGTGAAACAATTCTCTTTGCAGGGGCGAGAAGTGGCGGAATTGCCGATGCCAAACAAATTTTTTGCGGGCGATCGCAATATCGGAATTCGCAATAACCTCGCTTTGGAAAGTCTCACCCTCACCCCCGATCAAAATACCCTGTTCACCGCCACCGAAAACGCCTTGATTCAAGACGGTCCGGAAGCGGACGAAAACCGGGGCAGTCCCAGCCGCATCCTCCGCTATAATTTGGCGGCAGCCGAGCCCGAGGGCGAATTTCTCTATGAGACGGAATCGGTTGTCGCCAGTTCGATCATTTCCGGCGGGTTCCGAATTAACGGGTTGGTGGACTTGCTGGCGTTGAGTGACACCCGGTTGCTGGCGTTGGAGCGATCGTTCGCATTGGGGACGGGGAACACGATCCGCCTGTTCGAGGTGTCCCTGGCGGCGGCGACGGATATCGCATCTGTCGATAGCCTGAAAAATCACATCGGCGACGTCTCCCCGGCATCCAAAACCCTGCTGCTGAGTTTCAATACCTTGGGACTGGCGGTGGACAACGTGGAGGGGTTGACCTTCGGGCCAATTTTACCCGACGGACGGCGATCGCTCATTTTCGTCGCCGACAACAATTTCAACCCCCTCCAGCAAACCCAGATCCTTGCCTTCGCGATCGCCAGGCCCCCTTCCAGTCGCCCAAACGCTTTCTCTCAAAGGGTTTCAGCCTTTCTCGAAAAAATATTGTCCGGGGGGGTTGACAATCCCGAAAAATGAGTTAATAATAGAATCTGCGCGAAAAAACAAAGCGAACTGCAAGGGACTGTAGTTCAATTGGTCAGAGCACCGCCCTGTCACGGCGGAAGTTGCGGGTTCGAGCCCCGTCAGTCCCGTTCAAAAGTTAAATTAATGTTACCCCACCCGGAAGCCAAGAAATAGGAGATCAGATCTCAGATCTGTGGGGGCAACCGTCCCCGGTTGCCGACTGCAATTCCCTATTGCCAATCGCGTCACGGATGGCAGGGATTCCCCATTATCTATTCCCTATTACCTATTCCCTACTCCCGGTTCCTTTAACTCCCCGAATGCGATAGACTAACAAATTAGTCAATTGAGTTTGGTGGCGATAAATTAGGCTTACCACCTTTTGCGATAAAATATTTAGCACAACTCAAAGACAATTGCGATATGAGTGTCCGAGTTCGTCTGGCTCCGAGTCCCACAGGTAACTTACACATCGGTACGGCCCGAACGGCCGTGTTTAACTGGCTGTTCGCCCGAAATCGGGGGGGACAGTTCATTTTGCGGATTGAAGATACCGATGTGGAGCGATCGCGGCCCGAATTCACCCAAAATATTTTAGATGGATTGAAGTGGCTCGGCTTGAACTGGGACGAAGGGCCATTCTTTCAGTCCAAACGCCTCGACGGGTACCGGGAAGCGATCCAAAAATTATTGGATGCGGGGTTAGCCTACCGCTGCTATTGTACGCCGGAAGAACTCGACGAGATGCGGGCAGCTCAGAAGGCGAAAAATCAGGCGCCCCGCTACGACAACCGCCACCGCCACCTGACGGCGGACCAACGGGCCGCGTTCGAGGCTCAGGGGCGTCAGCCGGTGATCCGCTTTAAAATAGACGACGATCGCGAGATCCGATGGAAAGACCGGGTTCGGGATTCGGTGGTCTGGAAGGGCAGCGACCTCGGCGGGGATATGGTGATCGCCCGAGCCGCCACGGGGACGGAAGTCGGCCAACCCCTCTACAATCTGGCCGTGGTGGTGGACGACATCGACATGAACATCACCCACGTCATCCGGGGCGAAGACCACATCGCCAATACCGCCAAACAGATACTACTCTACGAAGCTTTGGGGGGGACGGTTCCGGAGTTCGCCCACACGCCGTTAATTTTGAATCCGGACGGGCGGAAATTGTCCAAGCGGGACGGGGTGACATCGATTTCCGACTTCCAAAAGCTGGGATATACGGCCGAGGCGTTGGCGAATTACATGACCCTGCTGGGGTGGACTCCACCGGATTCCACCCAGGAAATTTTTACCCTGGACGAGGCCGCAAAACAGTTTAGTTTCGATCGCGTCAACAAAGCCGGGGCAAAATTTGACTGGGATAAACTGGATTGGTTGAATAGTCAGTATATCCACAATCTGCCCGTTGCGGAGTTGACCGATCGCTTGATTCCCTACTGGCAGGAGGCGGGCTACGAGTTCGATCCGGAAGGCGAACGCCCCTGGCTGGAACAGCTCACCGCCCTGATCGGCCCGAGTCTGACCCGCCTCAAAGATGCGGTGGACATGGCTTCCGGGTTCTTTGCCCCGACGGTGACGCCCGACGAAGAGGCCGAACAGCAGTTGGAACAGGAGGGGGCGATCGCGGTTCTGGAGGCGATCCGGGACAAACTCGAACCCGACCAACCGCTCGACGCCGACGGGGTGAAAGCGATCATCAAAACTGTAACCAAAGAGACGAAACTGAAAAAAGGGCTGATCATGCGATCGCTCAGAGCCGCCCTCACGGGGGCCGTTCACGGCCCGGACTTAGTTGAATCTTGGGTTCTCCTCCACCGACGCGGTGTCGATCTGACCCGCTTGCAACAGATATTAGACCGTTAACTTACTGAGGCTGAATGCTATGGCGGATCCTAAATCCAAACCAGAAAACGATAAAACAACGCCCACAAGCAATTCCCCCGAGGCTAAAAAACCAGCTTCAAATCCAGAACCCACCCCCGCAAAACCGCCGGTGTCGGGAACTGCCAACCAAATGGAACCCCCACCCAAGCCCGAACCCCAACCCGAACCCGTAGCGGCAAAACCGCCCGAACCCAAACCCGAACCCGTAGCGGCGGCAAAACCGCCCGAACCCAAACCCGAACCCGTAGTGGCGGCAAAACCGCCCGAACCCAAACCCGAACCCGTAGTGGCGGCAAAACCGCCCGAACCCCCATTGGAACCGGCCACCGAACCCAAAGCCGCGATCGCCGAAACGACGACCGGAACCCCGGAAACGGCAGCCACAGATGTCGCCGCCATCACGGATCGGGTGATGGCATTTATCGCCAATTTACCGCAAATTTTCGGCCAGTTTTTCGGGGAATATTCTCGCCCCCTCACCACCGTCATTCTGATCGTGGTGTTGTTGGTGACACTGCGGGTTTTGGTGGGAGTCATCGATATCATCAACACAATTCCTTTCGTTCAACCGACCTTGGAATTAGTGGGAATTGGATTTTCTGCCTGGTTCGTCTACCGCTATTTGCTCCGCAGCGAAACCCGCCAGGAACTCGTGACCCAGTTCAACGCTTTAAAAGCGGAAGTGTTGGGGGAAGAATCCTAAATGGAAATCGTTCGGCTTTGAGGCTCACCCGCACATTTCCAATTCTCAAATGGAGTGGAAGTGAGTATCACTTAAATCATTGAACTTCCATTAAATTCTGTTTAACGTAAGTGAAAGTCCCGGGACTTCACCGGATTAAATTCCCCTATCTTGAATATAGATGGGGGATTCTTTTAAAAAGGCAAAAGGAAAAAGGAAAAAGGCAAAAGGCAAAAGGCAAAAGGCAAAAGTATTACCCCTGAGAAAAGAGAATAGAGAAACTTTTTTCTCACTCCTCATTGCTCACTCCTAAAAAGGGGAGGCTTTCGACTCGATTTTTGGGTCATTACAGTAAATACATACAAAAAAATGAAGGTTGGGAAGACGCAAAAGATCATCTTCGGCTCAATGATTGTTACCCTCGGGTTGGCGATCGCCGCTCCCGGAGCGGCTCAATTGCAGCAGCCGAGTGCGACGCCGATGTTTGAAAATCTGACATTATCGCCCGATTTCAGCCCCGACCCGCTGACGATTCGGGGACTCAGCGGCGGCCCGGTATCCGCCCAAGAAACCACGGGCCGGGAGGAAACACCGACGGGTCCGTGCATCGGTTATGTAGACGAACAGCCAGACCATACCCTGTTCCTGACCGAGTTTTTCAGCTATCTGAGCCTGCAGGTTCAGAGTAGCGAGGATACGGTGATTGTAATTCGCGGGCCGGGGGGCAGTTGGTGCAACGACGATTTCGTGGACATGAACCCCGGCATTGCCGGCCAGTGGCTTTCGGGGAAGTATGAGATTTGGGTCGGTTCCTACGAACCCAACACTTATCATCCTTATGTGATTCGGATCAGCGATCGCGAATCTGAATAATTGATCATTGATCATTGATAATTATCAATTGATGATCTTTTATCCCCTCGTGATTCGGATCGGCGATCGCGAGTCGGAGAATTAGGGAGTCGGGAGTCGGTATTAGGGAATCGGGAATTTGAGATTTGAGATTTGAGATTTTTCCTGGCCCCCTGGCTTCCTCCGCGTCTTCTGCCTCCCCCGCTGCCCTACGGTCCCCCTTTGCCGGGGTAAAATTCCGATGCGCGTTTAATTTCGGTGACGATCGCGCGATCATAGGTTCCCGACAGTTGCAGTTGGTGTTTGGAACGTCGGGCGATCTGTTCTTGTTCCGGGGTGTGATAAAAAATCACCGACCGGTACTGTTCGCCGCGATCGGGACCCTGGCGGTTGAGGGAGGTGGGGTCGTGGATTTTCCAAAATACCTCCAGCAATTGTTCGTAGGAAATGCGATCGGAATTATATTGTAATTTTACGACTTCCGCGTGACCCGTAATCCGGGCGGCGACATCTAAATAGGAGGGGTTGGGAAAATGTCCCCCCATGTATCCGGTGGCCGTTTCGGTGACTCCCTCGACCCGCTTGAATGCGGTTTCGACGCCCCAAAAGCAACCGGCGCCGAATGTTGCGGTTTCGATCATATTGGGTCTGATTTGCGATGGAATGGTTTCGATTTTTAGGGTAACAAATAATTTAAAAAAAAGGTGAAACGTTCAGCGATCGCATACTAACCTCCAAACGGTCAGGGGTTCGCGTTTTCCCTTGGCTTTGACCGGTTCGCAGGGTTCGACGGGGAGCCGAGAGTACAGTGCCCTATACACCTCGTCGGAGAGGGTGATGCAGCCCGCCGGGGTGGCACCTTCCAGGCGTTTTGCGGTGTTGACGGCATCCCCGATGACGGTGTAGGTGCGGACATCTTCGCTGCCGAATAAACCCTGAATGACGCTGCCGCAGTGGACGGCACATCCCGCCCCCAAACCGTAGGAGGCCAGCAGCGGGGCGGCGATTTTTTGCATGGATTTTGCGGCTTCAATTCCCATCTGGGGGTGGGTGTAAATTGCCATGATTTCGTCGGCGGTGAGGGTGATGCGGAGGGGGTGGTAGGCGGCGGCGGCCGGTTCGACACTTTGATAATATTGGTTGAGAATTTTGGCGACCGTGTCGGGGTCGGTTTTTTCGCACCAGCTGGTAAATCCGCGAATGTCCATGAATACAATCGTGCGATCGCACCACTGGAGTTTCAAGCCTTCCGGGTTGGTGACGGCTTCGGTGACGGCGAAACTTCCCATCCCCCATTCGGCGAAGTTTCGCAGCAGTTTTGCGGTGTTTTGGAGTTTTCGGTGGCTGACGGTCACTTGCAAGGTTTGCAGGCCCAAAAAAACGCCGAATACGACCGCACCTTCGAGCAAAAATTGGTGGTAGGGATAGCCGCCCCAGTCGAGCAACGTCTGCCAGCTGACCGACAAATTGTTGGCCTTGAATGTCAGCCCGATGTAGAGGGAAATGAACATCCAGACGCGGGTGAGACTTTCCAGGGGAATGATGACTTTTTCACAGCGGGGTTTGCAGTGACATCGCAGGCCTTGTAAGGTGGCGATCGCCAGACCGAAGCTCCACAAAACCCAGTGGTTGAATTCGTAAAAAAATTCCTTGCCGTCGATAAAAGAATCGACGACAGTGTAGATCGAAGGACCGATCAAATTGCCCCAAAAACGGTGGTGTTTGGGGCGGGATAAATACCATGCTTGAGTCAGCATGGCGATCGCGATGATGTAGTGGGGCGGGTCGAAAAGGTAGTCTTTCCAACCCATCAGGGAAATTTCGGACAGGGCGTTAAATAACAAAAAGTGGCCGCTGTTGCCGACTAATTCTTCGTAAAATGCGCCGAGCCGAGTCCCATTTAACAGTCGGTCCAATGATTTTTGACTCGGAGAATTGAAATCGAACACTTTTTTCGCCCCCAATAAGCGACCCACAATAACCGCAATTTCGCGATTGATTGGCACCCTCTTTTACCCCCCAATCGAAAGCAGGCGCGAATCAATTGATTTTTGACGGCGATTTGTAAGGGGTCGGTCGGCGATCGACCGCAAATCCACGGACGCCCTTTCCGTCTCACTCGGCGGGTGAGTCGAGTCGAGATAACTATAAGATTCTAGAATGAATTTATAATAACATAAAGCTCGATCGCGACCATCCGCCACGCCCCCCCGCCACCCCCGGCGGCGATCGCGTGAACTCGCCAATTTGCCAAATGTTCTCGATTGTGCGATCGCAAACTGCCGAAACCCGGTACAACAAAAGAGGAGAGTTAAAACAATCGATAACAATGGCAACTTATGTAGTGACGGGCGCCACGGGCGGCATCGGGCTGGAATTTTGTCGCCAGCTGCGGGATCGGGGGGACACGGCGATCGCGGTTTGCCGCCAGTCCACCCCCGAACTCGAAGGACTCGGGGTGCGGATCGAGTCGGGGTGCGACATCACCTCCGACGAGGCGGTGGCCGAGTTGGCCGGCCAGTTGAAAGAGACGGCGATCGATGTCCTGATCAACAACGCCGGCATTTTGAAGCGGAATACCCTGGAAAATCTCGATTTTGACAGCATCCGGCGCCAGTTTGAAGTCAACGCCCTGGGGACCCTGCGGGTGACGCACGCCTTACTCCCCAACCTCCACGCCGGCTCGAAAATTGCCATCATCACCAGCCGCATGGGCTCCATCGACGACAACACCTCGGGGAGTTCCTACGGCTACCGGATGTCAAAGGTGGCGGTGAGTATGGCGGGAAAGTCCCTCTCCCATGATTTGAAGCCCCGGGGAGTTGCCGTCGCCATCCTGCACCCGGGGTTAGTGAAGACGCGGATGACCAATTTCACCGGCATTACTCCGGAAGCGTCCGTCAACGGATTGCTGGCGAGAATTGAGCAACTCAACTTGGAGAATAGTGGCACGTTCTGGCACGCCAACGGCGAGATACTTCCCTGGTAATTCGCTACCGTCGATCGCCGGCTTTCAAGAGTGATTTTCCGTCGCAATACTGGCGGGTCCGGGGGACGCGGTGGACTCGAAAATATGCCCATTTTCCTGATGGGAGAGGGCGATCGCATCGTGACTTGACGGAAATTCTCGCATCCACAATCCCCCGGCATCAACCCCGGGGAGTGGCGATCGTTTGACAATCAACTTTTAGAGAGAAGACTCCCATCTCCAAAATGTTAGAGTTATATGTATAATACGGGCGATGTCATCTAAGATTGCAGGGGAGAAGGGTGCGTTTACAATTTAATCGAATTCCCGGGGACTCCATCCCAATCCAAGGCTTATGTAACTCGGATTTTTGACTCCCCTTTCAACGTGATTCTGGAAATATACTCCATCCCAATCCAGTTCACAGTAACCGATTTGACTTGACTGTAAGAGTGGGAACAAGACCGGGGCAGTCCTCAAAAATGAGTTTAACCGGGCTGTATTGGGGTTCGCTTTTATGTGGCTGATGTCCGGCAAATTCGCGACTTTGCTATCTTTGCATCTACCCCAATTTAGTATGAAAAAATACAAACCATCTACCCCAAAAAATAAAACTTTATTCGGCTACTTTTTTAAACCTTTACCCATTTTTATAGTGGGAATATTTTGCGGATCAATGGTAACGGTTTATGGGACTCTTAAAAATGTCGATTTAATCAAATACTTGGGCAGCAATTCCAAGGGAGACGTGGTCGCTTTCTACGGCGACTTGCTGGGGGTTTCGGGGCAATCTTTTAAAGAAAAAAAATTGTACCGGGGCTATATCAAAGACATTGAGATCAGCGTCAATCCCGAAACCTTAGAAATTTACGCCCTGCCCAATTCCCTGTGTGAAGAAGCTATCGAGACGGGCGATCGATTGAAGATCGACGATCTGAATCGGGAAATCGAAGACGATCGCATCAGGAAAGATGCCCAATTCACGACCTTTAGAAATCAGATTCAAGTCCTGCTAAATGACGGGTTTGGTATTGTCGAAGTGGTCGATATCGCCGGTAGAGTGGCGATCGTCGAAATCAATTTACTCCGGGCTGAGAGAAACTGTTATCGAAAGTCAGAATCGATCCAAGCTCTCGAAAAAATGCTGAAAAATCAAAACTGGAAAGAAGCCGACATCAAAACCCATCAAATTCTGCTAGAAGCCGGCGACAGGAGCCAAAAAGGCTATCTGGATATCGAGAGTATCCGCAACTTTCCCTGTGCGGATTTGAAGGTAATTGACCGGTTGTGGAGGGATGCTTCTGGAGAGAAATTTGGCTTCAAAACTCAGCAAGTAATATATAGCCAAACTGGCAACGAATTGGCACCACAAAACCTCCGAAAATACGACCTAGATTCCTACGTCCATTTTATTGACCTGGTACGTTGGATAGAAACCGGTAGCGAAGACGGACAAGAAAGCTGGCGACCCTACGACAAACTCACCTTTTCTCTAGAAGCGCCAGAAGGGCACTTGCCCCGCTTACATGACCTGGAACGGGGCTTGAAAATTGAGGAATCGGGCTTCAAGTTAAATTCTCCCAATTCTCTTCCCCTGACGACGCAAGAAATTCAAGCTCGCCATCTAATTTACTCCCGGGTCGAAGCCTGCGAATTGTAGTGGCGATTCTCCTGCGGAGACACGACGCGATCGCATTCCATCGATATCCCCCACAATACCGCCTCATGGAGGTAGACAAATTGACGAAAATCATTACAATCTGAAGTGAAGTTACACCTCGACCCCCGATCCGCCGATGAACTCTATCAGAACCTCCGAAAATGACCCCATCACCGTCGATTTTTTGCCCTCCGAATGGGTGGCATGGCCGGGAAGAATTGGCATGACCTTCGCCCCCGGAAAGCAACACCGAGGAATGCACTTTTGCTGGTCGCGAAATTTGCAAAAAGATTTGGATCGCCTGCGAGGGGAGTATCAAACGGATATCTTAATTTCTCTGATCGAGGCACCAGAACTCGAACGGGTACACATCCCCAATTTAATGCCGGAAGTGCGGGCCAGAGGGATGGAAAGTTGGTGGTTTCCGATCCCGGATCTGAAGGTTCCCACCTCAATGGAAGGCCTTTTGGATCTCGTCGAGAAGATTCTTGGCGCCGTGCGGGATTCTTACACGGTAGTCATCCACTGCATGGGGGGGTTGGGCCGGACGGGGGTGGTGGCATCCTGCTGTCTGGTTGCTCTGGGTTGCGAACCCGAAGCGGCGATCGCCGAAGTTCGCCGCGTCCGTCAATATACCGTGGAAACCCCCGAACAAGAAAACTACGTCGTTCAATTTTCCCGTGTCTGGGTGAAACGACACACCCTGATTCCCTTCGGCGATCGCCTCTCGCAACAACGATACGGCTGATCGGGTCCGATCCCCAAACGGTTCGGGCGTTAACATTTCCAGAGTGTCAAAATACCGATCGTTTTTGATCTAAATCGAAAATGGTAAAACCACAACTCAAACTCCAATTCGCCTTTTTCTATCCATTCATTTACCCCCTGTTGAGACTCATCTCACCCAACTGCCTCTGGACGGGCAACCGATCGCGAAAAGAAATTGCCCTGACCATCGACGACGGCCCCCACCCACAGTACACCCTCGAATTATTGGATGTTTTGGATAAATATGGCATTAAAGCCAGCTTTTTCTGGCTGGGAGTTTGCGTCGAACGCCATCCAGAAGTCGCCCGAGAAGTGTATCGTCGCGGACATTGGATCGGAATTCACGGCTACCAACATCTATCCTTTACCCAATTTAAACAAGCCGAATTTGAACAGAGTTTGGAACAGACAAAAACCGCCATTCACAACGTTTGCGGTTTGGCGGGCGATCGCCTTCAATATGTACGGCCCCCCAACGGATTTTTTACCTGGGAAACCCTGCGGCTTCTCACCGAATGGGGCTATCGGACGGTGATGTGGTCTGTGGTTCCGGAAGATTGGGTAGAACCGGGCGCTGATATCGTCGCGTCTCGGGTGTTGCGGCAGACGAAACAGGGTTCGATTATCGTCCTCCACGACGGCTATTTCGGGGGGTGCAATGTCGCTGCCTCGGTTGACCAGATCGTTCCGGAATTGTTGCGGCGGGGGTACGAGTTTGTCAGCATTGACCGGTTGTGGAAAGAAGCAAAAGGAGAGGCTCAGGTTTGAGTGGTCACCGGTACGCCCGGGGTCGGTTCATTCTTGGGTAGCCCGGTTGACAAAACGGACGGTTGAGCGATGTCAAGTTTCGGTTTTCAGGACTCCCAATCATCTCCCTTCAGGATGGCATGAAATTCTCAGTTTAATTTGATCCCATTTTCTGCTATTTTGTACCCTGTCCGTGCTACTCTACCCCCGTCGATCGCTCACCAATGACCATCCACCCCACCGCCATCATCGAACCCGGTGCCCAATTGGGCGATCATATCAAAGTCGGACCTTACACCTACATCCAATCTGGGGTAACAGTGGGCGACAACTGCGCGATCGCTTCCCACGTCGCCATCCTCGCCGGCACCCGACTCGGGAATAACTGCAAAGTCCACGCCGGCGCGGTGCTTGGAGACATTCCCCAGGATCTCGCCTTCCAAGATGAACCCTCCCAACTCAAAATCGGCAATAACTGCGTCATTCGGGAAGGGGTGACGGCCCACCGGGGCACTAAAGCCGGAACCGAAACCGTCGTCGGGGACGATTGCCTGTTGATGGCCTATTCCCATCTGGCCCACAATGTTAGGGTGGGCGATCGCGTCATCATCGCCAACGGGGCGCTGGTAGCCGGATACGCGGAAATCGGCGATCGCGCCTTCATCAGCGGTAATTGCCTCATTCACCAATTCACCCGCGTCGGACGCTTGGCCATGATGTCCGGCGGCTGTGCCATCCAAAAAGACGTCCCCCCCTTCTGCATCACCCGCAGCCTCAGCACCAACACCGTCATGGGACTCAATACGATCGGACTGCGGCGGGCCGGCTTCACCGAACAGCAGCGACGGGAACTCCAAAACGCCCTCAAAATCCTCTATCGCTCCCAACTCAACGTTTCCCAAGCCCTGGAAAAACTCGAATCCGACTTCACCTCGGACTTAGTGCGGGAACTGTGCGAGTTCATCCGCACGTCGCAGCGGGGGATCTGCAAATTCATCTAATCTCAAATTGAGACTCCCCCCTTATTAAGGGGGGCCGGGGGGGATCGGCCATGAAACTCCCCCCTTATTAAGGCAGGCTAATGAAACTCCCCCCTTATTAAGGGGGGCCGGGGGGGATCAGCAATGAGACTCCCGAAACATCCGGCGATTGCGATACACTAAAAGCACAGATTTTTCCAGTTTTCGACATTTTCAATCCTAGGACTATGCAATCAGCAGTCACTCCCAACACCGAATCCACGATGGACGACTCCAAGCGGGGTTTACCCGTCACCATCATCACCGGCTTCCTGGGGAGCGGTAAAACCACCCTTCTCAACCACATTCTCAGCAACCAGCAGGGCATAAAAACCGCCGTCCTGGTGAACGAATTCGGCGAAATCGGCATCGACAACGAATTGATCGTCACCACCGACGAAGATAATACGATGGTGGAATTGAGCAACGGCTGCGTCTGTTGTACCATCAACGAAGACTTGGTGAACGCCGTTTACAAGGTGCTCGAACGCCCCGAACGGGTTGATTATGTGGTCGTCGAAACCACCGGACTCGCCGATCCCCTGCCGGTAGCCCTGACATTCCTCGGCACCGAACTGCGAGATATGACCCGCTTGGATTCCATCGTCACGATGGTGGACTGCGCCAATTTTAGCCTGGATTTGTTCAACTCCCAAGCTGCCGAAAGTCAGATCGCCTACGGAGATATTATCGTCCTCAACAAAACGGATTTGGTGGACGAGGGAGATGTAGATTTACTCGAAGTCCGCATTCGGGATCTCAAAAAAGATGCCCGAATTCTCAGAACCACCCAATCCCAAGTGCCCCTGCCACTGGTTTTGAGCGTTGGTTTATTCGAGTCGGATAAGTATTTCGATCGCTCCGAAGAACACCACGACCACGACCACGACCACGACCACCATCACCACGACCACGAACATCACGACCACGAGCAGCATCACCACGACCACGACCACGACCACCATCACCACCATTCCAACCACCTCGAGAATGATGGGTTCACGTCGATTTCGTTCCAAAGCGATCGCCCCCTTTCATTGAGGAAGTTTCAGTATTTCTTGGACAATCAATTGCCCGCGAACGTCTTCCGGGCGAAGGGGATTCTCTGGTTCGATGAAAGTCCCAAACGCCACATTTTCCACCTCAGCGGCAAGCGTTTTTCCATCGATGATGATGAGTGGAAAGGCGAGAAGAAAACCCAACTGGTGCTGATCGGACAAGGTTTAGATCATGACACCCTAAGAAACCAACTTGACAATTGTTTGTGTACGCCTTCCGTCAGTCGCGGCAGTCGTGGGAAAGGATTCGGCGGCTGATCTTTCCGATGCCCCTAAATCCCCCTTTATAAGCAGGGCCGTTTCATTTCCCCCCAAAAAATGGCAGAGGGAGCAGAGGAAGCAGAGGGAGATTTTTCGGAATCAAAAGGTATTTTTAACCGGAAAAATACCTCACTCCTCGCCCCCATCAGCGGTTTTCCTCCTCACCCTCGACAATTTTGAACCGAGAATGAAACAGCCCTGCCTTTATAAGGGGAACTTTGAAAACAATTCTCCCCCCTTATTAAGGGGGGCGGGAGGGGATCGAATCTCTAATTTCGGAGAATCAATTTAAAACGAAATTATGCGAGTTGTCATCCAGAGAGTTACTGCTTCTTCCGTCGAAATTGACGGTAAAATCGTGGGAAAAATTGGGCGGGGGCTGAATCTCCTCGTCGGAATTGCCGCGACGGATACGGAGGCGGAATTGGATTGGATGGCGAGAAAATGCCTGGATTTGCGGCTATTTCCAGATCCCGATAACGACAACGGACGCTGGAATCAATCGGTTTTAGATATCGGTGGGGAATTGTTGGTGGTGAGTCAGTTCACCCTGTACGGGGACTGTCGCAAAGGCCGCCGCCCTTCTTTCGATCGCTCCGCCCCCCCGGAACCCGCCCAAAAACTGTACGAATTATTCGTGGAAAAATTGCGATCGCGGGGATTGAAGGTGGAAACCGGAGAATTCGGCGCCATGATGAACGTCTCTATCGAAAATGACGGCCCGGTTACACTACTATTAGAACGGTAAGTTGCTTAGAAACCCGGTTTCTTCCGAAGCAATTATTAATTATTAATTATTAATTAATAATTTTTAATTATTAATTTTTAATTGTTACCATTGTGGATTTTGAACAATCAACGCTTCGGCCGATCGCGGGTCGAGGGGTCGGGAGAAAAAGTAGCCCTGGCCGAATTCGCAGCCCAATTGGCGGAGAAATGCCAGTTGAAAATCCGTTTCCACCCCCTCCGCAATCACATCCATTCCCAACTGTTGGGCGAGGGTAGCGATCGCCCGCACGATTTCCAAATTTTGCCCGTTTTTTTCAATTCTAGAAACGAAAGATTTGTCGATTTTTAGGGTATCGACGGGAAACCGATACAGGTAACTCAAGGACGAATATCCGGTGCCGAAATCATCGATGCTGACCTGAATTTTCATGACTTGCATTTGCGAGATCAAATCATTAATTTTCTCCAAATTGTCGATCAGCATATTTTCGGTAATTTCCAGCTTTAGATTCATTCCGGAGATGCCACATTTCTGCAACGCTTTCCGGATCGGCGCGATCGGATCGGGGGTTTTTAACTGCTGGCCGGAGAGGTTGACGCTGATTTTAAAATCGTTCAATTGGGGATATTTTTGCTTCCAAACTGACAGTTGACGGCAGGACTCACACAAAACCCACTCTCCCAAGGGTACAATCAACCCCGTCTCTTCGGCGATAGGAATAAATTCGAGGGGAGAAACCAAACCGACCCGGGGATTTTGCCACCGGACTAGGGCTTCAAATCCCGCCATAACCCCCGTTTTTAACGAGACAATCGGCTGATAATAGACCAAAAATTCCCCATTTTGGAGCGCCCGTCGTAGGTCAGTTTCCAAGTGCAAACGTCGGAGAGCCTCGCCGTGCATGGCCCGGTCAAAAATCTCGTATTGCGCCTTGCCATTTTCCTTGGCGCGATGCAGGGCGATATCGGCATCTCGGAGGATGTCGCCGCTGCGATCGTACCCCGTCAAACTGAGGGCGATTCCGATGCTGGCCGTTACGCCGATTTCCCGATCTTCCAACTCGAAAGGCGTTTTCACGGCGCGATCGACGCCCTCGACGACCCGGGTCACTTCTTTGATATCTTTAATATCCTCAAGGAGCAGACAAAATTCGTCCCCGCCCAGGTGGGCGACGGTATCGGCGGAGCGAATGCAAGTTTGCAGGCGGTTCGCGATCGCCACCAACACCCGATCGCCGATATTGTGCCCCACGCTGTCGTTGATGACCTTGAAGCGATCGATATCGATCAAAACCACCGCAAATAAATAATTCGGATTTCGCCTACCGCGCCCGATCGCCAACTCCACATATTCAAACAGTAACCCCCGATTTGGCAAACCCGTCAATTTGTCATGCAGCGCGTCGTGAAGCAACTGTTCCTCGGCCCGCTTGCATTGGGTCAGATCCACGATCTGGCCGATGCGGTACAGGGGCTGCTCCTGGGAGTCCCGCAACAGGGTGACTTGTACCAAAGCATAGACGATATGGCCGTCCTTAGCCACATAGCGCATTTCCCGCTCAAACTCCGAGATTTCCCCCTGCAACAATCGCTCATTCAAACTCAGGGACTCCGCCACGTCTTCGGGGTGGGTGATATCCGTGAATGTCAGCCGTCGCAACTCTTCCGGGGAGTATCCCAACGTCTCGCAAAATGCCCGGTTCACCCGCAGGAAATGGCCGTCCAACGTCTTGAGCACCATGCCGATGGGGGCCAGTTCAAACATGAGGCGAAACAGTTCTTCGCTTTCGAGCAGGGCATTTCGGGCTTGGCGCCGCTCCGTTACGAGAAAAGGACGAGAGCTTGAAAGCCGTGTCTTTTTAAAGCACGGATGAAAAGCGAACGGCGACTTCAGTCGCCTTGAAAGTTTCTATTTTATGAGCTATGCTCATAAAAGCAAGTCGGAAAAAATCTGCGTGAAGAATCGTCCTAGTACGGAGAAATCCCGGTAAGTAAGTCCAGCGGTTAGAAATTTTCTAGCGTCAGTGTGGCTACACCACTGCAAGCAATGGCAGGTCGAGGAGCGTACCAAATTGGCTAGTGATAATATCTGAAAGCAAAAGTAAAGTAAGCGCAATTATTGAGCGTGTAGAGGCACTTTGATAATGCCTTTGAGAATCCAGCTTTGGATTACTTAAGAATCTGCGTGGTTTTAACCCGCAGAGTATCAAGTCCAGAACCGTCCCGAACAGTTGCACCGTCCGGCCATTTTCATCCATAATCGGCTGACCTTTGGCAAAGATCCAGCGCACTTCCCCGTCCGGCCGGATCGAACGAAATTCAAACTGGTAGGGGGTTTGGGTGGCGATCGCGTGGTTGACGGTCGTTTGCCAATAGTCCAGGTCGTCCGGGTGAATGTGCCGGAGGTGTTCCGCCACGGTCGGGTTGGGTTGCGAAGGGTCGAGGCCGAAGATGCGGAACGTCTCCTCAGACCAGCGGATCGTTTCGGTGCGGATGTCAAATTCCCAACTGCCGACGTGGGCGATCTGTTGCGTCACCAACAGGCGCGCCTTCTGGCGGTCGAGATCCCGCTCCATTTGCGTCCGCCGTTCGACTTCTCCCGCCAATTTCCGATTCGAGGTTTCCAGTTCCGTCGTCCGCCGTTCGACCCGTTCCTCCAATTCCGCATTCAGGCGACAAATTTCGTCTTCGGCTTGTTTCAGGGCGGTGATATCCCGGCCGACGGCTTGAAATTCCACGATCTCGCCGCGATCGCCCAAAATCGCCCGGTTGCTCCACTGATGCCAGCGAATCTGCCCCAGGGGGTCGATCGCCCGGTGTTCGTGGGTAACGTAGGGATTCTCCGGACTCAGAACCGCCAACGTTTCCATCACCCGCTCCCGGTCTTCCTCCGGGATGCGGGGGGCGAACGGATGTCCGAGCAGTTCCTCGCGAGTCCGGCCGAAGTGGCGACAGTAAGCCTCGTTGACGAAGGTGAGGATTCCGTCGGGGGAAAACCGGCAGATCAATTCCGTCTGATCTTCGACGACCGCCCGATATCGGGCCTCACTTTCGACTGAGGCTCGGTTGGCACTCTCGATGGTCTGTTGCGCTTCTTGCAGGCAGTGGAGGGTCGCCCGGAAAGCGCACCGCCACCCGAGGAACCCCGCGATCGCCGCTACGAGTCCGCCACCCATCACCCAAAACAAATCGCTCGAAACCAACGAGACACCAATTAATGATAAAACCCCTGCATTCAGATTCATTCCCTGTCAATTGATAAGGGGGACAGATGGCAGTTGGAACCGCACCGATGGGCGATCGGATGCCCCGCCAGCTTTCTCGCCGTCCCCAATTTCTCCCCGGGTTTCCGGGTTATGGTATGACCTTAGTTTAACATTCCCCGAACCAACAAATTTTCGGCAATGGTGCTTTCGACGGGTTTAGAGAAGTAGTAACCTTGGCCTTCCTCGCAGTCCAAATCCCGCAACAATTTCAGTTGTTCAGCCGTTTCGATTCCTTCGGCGATCGCCGTCATTTTGAGCTGGTGGGCGAGGACAATAATTGCCCGAACGATTTCCATATTTTCGCCGTTGTCCGCCATTTGATGGATGAAAGATCGGTCAATTTTTAACGTATCGACCGGGAAACGGTGTAGGTAGCTCAGGGAAGAATATCCAGTCCCGAAGTCGTCCAGACTGATCTGAATTTGACGGTCTTTGAGTTGCCGGAGAATGTCCGTGGCGACCTCAGTATTTTCGACGATCGCGCTCTCCGTAATTTCCAGCTTCAGGCGACAACTGGAAATTTGGTGCTTCAAAATGATCCGGTCAATTTTGTCGATCAAATGGGGTTGGGTGAACTGTTTGACCGACAGGTTGACGCTGATCCGAAATTGGGGGGAAATCAAGTTTTTTTCTTCCCACGCTTTGACCTGGGCGATCGCCGAATCTAAAACGTACAGGCCGATGGGAATGATCGCCCCCGTCTCCTCCGCGATCGGGATGAATTCCCCCGGCGAAATCAAACCGCGATCGGGGTGACGCCAGCGCAACAATGCCTCAAATCCTTCGAGCTTAAAATCGGCTAAAGAAACGATCGGTTGATAGTGCAGGATGAAATCATAATTTTCCATCGCCAGCCGCAGATCCGTTTCCAGTTGAAAGCGCTTTTGGACTTGGGCGTGCATGGTGGCATCGAACACTTGGTAGCAGCCCCGCCCCCGACTTTTTGCCTGGTACATGGCGATGTCGGCATCCCGCAAAATTTGCTCGGGTTCGGTATATTCCGAAGTGCCGATCGCGATGCCGATGCTGGCATCGATAAACAAGTCCTGATCGTCAAGTTTGAACGGCCAAGTCAGGGCCGTTTGCAGGCGTCGGGCGGTGACGGTCACTTCTTCATTATCCCAGATATTGTCCAACAAAATTGTAAATTCATCCCCCCCGAAACGGGCGAGGTGGCTCTGCGCTTTCAAATGGAATTGCAGCCGCCGAGCCAGTAAAATTAACAGGCGATCGCCCGCCAGGTGTCCCAGAGAATCGTTCACCACCTTGAAGCGATCGCAGTCCATAAATAGCACCGCAAACCGATAGTCCGGCTCCTTTTTTGCACGGGCGATCGCCTGCATCAATTTGTCCATAAAAAAGACCCGGTTGGGCAGCCCCGTCAAAGCATCGTGGGAAGCCATATGCAGCAGTTGACTTTGAGTCCTCTGGTGGTGGAGAATTTCCCGTTCCAAACGGTGGTTGAGGGTCTTCAATTCCCGGTTGGCTTCTTCGAGCTCTCGGGTTCGCCGCCACACCCGCCCCTCCAGTTCCGCGTTGAGTTCCTGAATTTGTTGCCGCGCCAATTTCAGCGCCAGTTGACTCTCAATTCGCGCCAGAACTTCTTCGATCTGAAACGGTTTGGTAATGTAATCGACCCCCCCCACCTCGAAGGCTTTCACCTTGTCGAACACTTCATTCAAAGCGCTCACAAAAATGACCGGAATTTCCCGGGTGATTTCTTGAGATTTTAGCCGCTGGCAAACCTCATATCCTCCCATCCCCGGCATATTGATATCGAGTAGAATTAAATCGGGCGGGTTGGCGCCCGCGCCCATCAATGCCATCGGCCCGTCGATCGCCCGCCGGACTCGATGCCCCCGTTCCTCCAACAAAGCGGTCAGAAGATTGAGGGTTTCTAATAGGTCGTCAACGACCAAAATATCCCCTTGAATTGCACCGGCGGCATCGTCCTTCATCATTCTGGCGTCGATTGGGTCAAGCTCACAATCCGATCAAACCGAACCTGCCCGACCAAATCAATCAATCCCTCCTTCAGTCCCATCTGTTCCCCCGGAATTTGCTCGAGGAGCTTAAAAATTAGTTTATCATCTAGTTGAGTCGCCGCCTGACGGAGTTGGAGAATCCACTCCTCCGGCATTCCCGCCAAACAATTCGCTTCCAAAGGCGGGCGCGAAATGACTCCGGAAGAGGGGGTATCGATTTCGGGTTCGTAAATGTAGCGGACGCCAAGGTATTGAGCCATTTTTTCAAATAAGACTTCTTCCCGAAACGGCTTGCGAACGAAATCGTCGCACCCGGCCGAGAGGACGACAGCCCGCTCCTCCTCGAAGGCGCTGGCTGTGAGGGCGAGAATCACCGTCGCTTGACCTTTTAAGTGGGCCTTAATCTGTTGGGTGGCTTCGTAGCCGTCCATCACCGGCATCCTCATGTCCATCCAAATCAGATGCGGTTCCCACTCATCCCAAATTTCGAGGGCTTCCCGACCGTTTTCCGCTGCCCGGACTTCAAACCCCAGGGGGGCGAACAGTTTGAGCAGTAGTTGGCGGTTATTGTCGCGGTCGTCTACCACCAAAATGCGATACTGGGGTTGATTGGGCGCCAGGGCAACAATCCGCCGTTTGGGTTGACTTCTGGGGATGTCTTCCGGATGTCCCAAACCCGCCGAGATCTGAAATTGAAAGGTGCTGCCGACTCCGGGGGTGCTGCGGACGGAAATTTCGCCTCCCATCAACTGCACGAATTGCTGGCTGATGGGCAATCCCAGGCCGGTCCCCTGCTGGGACTGGCGGCCGATGTCGGTTTGGACGAAGGGATCGAAGAGGCTCTCGAGGTCTTCCGGCCGGATGCCGGGGCCGGTATCTGCGACTTCAAATTGTAGGCAGATTTGGGAGTCTTCGGACTGAAAATTTGGACTATTTTGGCATCCCTGGGGTTGCGGTTGAGCGCGGAGGGTGATGCCGCCGGAACTCGTAAATTTGATGGCATTTCCGAGCAGGTTGATCAGGACTTGCCGCAGTTTTTGTCCGTCGGTTGTGATGTAGTGGGGCAGGTCGGGGGGGCGATCGCAAATCAGTTGCAATCCCCGGGATTCTGCCTTGAGTTCAAACATCTCTTCGATGGAATCGAGCAACTCGTGCAGGTCGAAGGTCTGGACGTTCAAAGATGTCCGTCCCGCCTCGATTTTGGACATATCTAAAACGTCGTCGATCAGTTGCAGTAGGTGTTCGCCACTGCGTTTGATGATGTGGAGATTTTCCACCGAGTCGGAGCGATCGCCGGATCGTTTCCCATCAGTCCGACTCCCCAAATTGCGGAGCATTAGTTGGGTAAATCCGAGGATGGCGTTGAGCGGCGTCCGCAGTTCGTGGCTCATGTTGGCGAGAAATTCGCTTTTGGCACGGTTGGCAATTTCTGCCGCTTCTTTGGCCTGCAGGAGTTCCGCCGTCCGCCGAGCAACCCGAATTTCTAAGGTTTCAAATGCGTCTTGAAGCTGCTTTGCCATTTGATTGAAGGCATCGGCGAGTTCCTTGAGTTCTCGGATGCCCTGGATTTCAACTCGGTGGCGAAAATCCCCGGCGGCGATCGCCTGACTGGCGCTTCTCAACTGTAAAATCGGTTGGGCGACCCACCGGGACGTCCACAGGCCGAGGGCGATCGCCACAACCAAAGCCGACAGGCATAAAATCAACGTCGATCGCCGATTGGCATCGATCTTCGCCATAAAATCCGACTCGGGAACCACCACCACGATCAGCCAATCCAAACCCCAATTGTCTCGGTAAGGAAGAACCTGCAAAAATTGCCGTTTGTCGTCGATTTCAAATTCCAAATTCAATCGATTCTTGATCGCTCGAATGTCGCCGATCTCCCTCAATAAATACTCCGTCGATGCGCGGATCAGCGGTTCCTGACTTTCCATCGCGCCGATGCGCTCCGCCTTCCCTTTTCGGATTGAAAAGGGCCGATCGAGGGTGGAACTGGCGACGAGAATCCCCGACCGCTCGATGATAAACGTCTGGCCGGATTTGCCGATTTTTAATTCGGATAAAAAATCGCCGATTTGACTGAGAAAAAAGTTGTTGCCGAACACGCCGACGAGTTCCCCCCGGGAGTCCCGGACGGCGAGGCTGGCTGGGAGGGCCATTTTGGGATAGGCGTGGTAGGTGAAGATCTCCCCCCAAACCGGCCCGTCGGAAGCGATCGCGGCTCGGTACCAGGGGCGATCGCGGATGGGAAAATCGGGGGTTTCATTGACCTTTTGCAGGGGTTTCCCCGATGGGTCGAGGGAAAAAAATTGGATGTTGCCGCCGGTCGCCCGCCCCGCTACCATCAGGTACAGGTTCTCTCCGTCGATCCGCCCGTATCCGAGAAATTCTTCCCGTTCGTCACCCCAAAAAATGGAATCGATGGAGCTAAAATTGTTGACTTCCATCCAAAACTGATCTAAAATTTTATCCGATTGTTTTAAATCCAATTTTTGAGATAAAACGGCATCCCGATTCAGTTGGTTGATCTGGTGGGGAACAGCTAAAAAATCGTCGAGTTTTTGTTCGATGCGATCGGCAATTTCACTCCGAAGCTGAGTCGCCACTTCATTCACCGCCTGCTCTCCATTCCGCCAGGACAGCCACCCCGTAAATCCGACAGCCACGCCGATCTGAGCTACAAATGGAGCGATCAGAAAAAACTGGAGGGGTAAATGGTCAAACCGATTTCCGTACATTTCAACTGAGTCCCGCAAGCAGGCGACCCTCCCGAGTCTCGACCTCCCCGGATTTCCCCGGCAGACTTCAAAACTCAGTCTCTCTTACAAGTTGGTTCGCTGATTCTAATTAATAGTGTATCAAAAGAATATCTCACTGTCTCGCCATCCCCACCATCGCCGCACAGAAACTGAGTGGCTCGGACAGATCGAAACGATATTTTATCGATATCGGATACTGTTCCGTCCGATATAAACTACCCCACGGCGGTTCAGCCGTAGCGGAGATTCACCAATTTTGCTCTCACTTTCCCCGGCACGTTCGCCGATGACTTGGCGATCGGCAAGGGATTCGCAGGCCCGGTTTTCCCGGGTCATCCGAGCCAGCCACCCCCGCTCCGAACGTCGATGGTTCGACTTTCCCAAAAAACCCCAAAAAATTCCGTCTAAAATTATGGGTTTTAATCCGAGAGTTTGCGGTTGAAGCGAACCCATCGATCCCCTATAATTTTGATCAATTGAACCGAAAAAAAACGATGTGGCTTGCCGTTGTCTTGATCAATGTAACGATCGCCGTCGGGTGTTTCTACGCGGCTCGGCGAATTTGGGCGCTCCGTTACCGACTCCTGCGCCTGGAACAACGGATCGTCCTGCTGGAACGGCGAGTCGATCGGCTTCTCCGACAGACGACGCAAGTTTTTGAACGCCAACAGATCCGCACTTACAATCTCAAACACCAATATTTGCGCCTGCAAATTCAACTCGAACAGATCCAAAAAATACTGGCCCTCCTCAGTTTAGGCCTTGGGATCTGGCGGGGGCGGCGACGCCGGCAGAAGTAGGCATCGCGATCGCTAGTCAATCATCGCCCGATTGTCAAGTTCTCAGAATTGAGAAAATTCCCTAAAATTGAGGTAGGGATATCAATGAAAAGGTATGTCAAAAAACCGTTCTGGATTATTTGTTGGCGGCCTGCTACTCGGCTCTGCGGTGGGTACGGTAGTGGGCTTGTTGATCGCGCCCCGTTCGGGTCGAGAAACTCGCAAACTCTTGCAAAAGTCTGCCGAAGCATTGCCTGAATTGGCGGAGGATTTGTCGGCCACAGTGCAATGTCGGGCGGACCAACTCTCCGAATCGGCCGGACGCAGTTGGGACGACACCCTGTTCCGACTCAAGGAGGCGATCGCGGCCGGACTCGAAGCCAGCCAGACCGAGCGCCAAATCCGCTCCGAAGCGGAGGGCGGCTATTCGGAGGGGTCAAAAAAATCGATGGGCGACCGCTCCCTCTGACAACCGGGGGCGATCGCGATCGCCCGTCCCCAAAAGTCGCTATAGTCGCTATAGTGGACCCGTCCGCATTCGTCGTATTCTACCATTCCCGTGATCGACCCCATGTTTTGGCTCGGACTGTCCCTCCTGTTGGTGGCCGTCAGCCTCACAGCCGTACTGATAGCAGCCCTTCCCGCCCTCCAAGCCCTTGGGAGGGCCGCCCGCAGCTTGGAAAAATTGGCCGACACCCTGTCGCGGGAATTTCCGCCGACTTTAGAAGCCATCCGCCTCACGGGGATGGAAATCAGCGACCTGACGGACGAGGTAGCCGAGGGGGTCCAGAGTGCCAACCAGGTCGTCAAACAGGTCGATCGCGGCATCGGCGGGGCCAAACAACAGGCCGAACAATTGCGGATCGGCACCGGGAGCGTTTGGACTGGCATCCGAGTCGCCTGGAAAACCTGGACTCGGAAACGGGATTCAGACCCCCCATCCTTACCCTCAGAACATCTGAAAGACCCCAAAAGAATAGGGGATAGGGAATAATGGGCGATCAGGCTGCGATCGCAACCCGATCGCAACCCGAGACGGTTGCTTCCACAGGATTGGGGGTGGAATCAATCATCGTAGGGGTAAGCCTCTGTGCTTGCCCCTCCACCCCAAACAGCAATGGACGCGATCGCAAAAAAAACAGGGAACTCCAGTCAAAAGTTCCCCGCCAATGTCCAGTCAAATATCTAGTAGATACCCCGATCCAATGCCTATTCTAGTTACCTGGTTATCCCAGTTCAACAGAAGCAGTTTTGGATTCTTTAATAGTATCTTAGCCTTTCGATCGATGAAAACTCTAGGGGTTTGTGTAAAACTTGAGTTCAACTTGTGTAAAGCTTCGGTAAATTCCCGATCGCCCCATTTTCAACCCCGCCTACATCCGATCCAATACCAAAAGACCCAATAGAGATAGTCCCAACTTCAACGTTTCCGCCGTCAGATGGCACAAAGCCAACCGGGAGGTGCGATCGGGTTCTTCCGCTTTCAGAACTGGGCAGCGATCGTAAAATTGGTTAAACTTTTGACTCAACTCAAATAAATACTGGCAGAGTCGGTTCGGCAATAACTCCTCCGCCACCCCGTCGATCGCCTCATTCAACTGCAAAAGATGCTTGGCGAGGACAAATTCCGTCTCATCTTTGAGGTGAATTTTCGCCTCCCCCCCCAACTGTCCGTAATCGATATTTCCCTTGCGACTGATCCCCTGGATGCGGACGTAGGCGTACAACATATAGGGTGCCGTGTTGCCCTGGAGAGACAGCATTTTATCATAGCTGAAAATGTAGTCGCTGGTGCGATTTTGGCTCAAATCGGCGTATTTCACCGCGTCGATACCCACCACGGACGCCACGCGATCGACAAATTCCGGGGACTCAGACCGCCCCTCGTCCCGGAGTCGGGATTCCAGGTCGTCCTTGGCCCGTTTCACCGCCTCATCCAGGAGATCCCGCAGCCGCACCGTCTCCCCCGATCGCGTCTTCAGCTTTTTCCCGTCCTCCCCCTTCACCAAACCGAAGGGGACGTGGACCACATCAATTTCCTCGGGTATCCACCCCACCCGGCGGGCCACCTGCCACACCTGGGCGAAATGGTTCGCCTGACCCGCATCCGTGACGTAAATTAAACGATTGGCACCCTCTTTCTCGATCCGGTGTCGCAGGGCCGCCAGGTCCGTCGTCGCGTAATTGTAGCCGCCGTTGGACTTCTGGACGATCAGCGGCAGGGGTTCCCCCTCCTTATTCGTGAACCCTTCCAAAAAGACGCATTTCGCCCCCTGGTCTTCCACCAACAGCCCCGATCGCTCCAAATCGGCCACCACGTCGGGCAGCATGGGGTTGTAAAAGGATTCTCCCCGTTCCGTCAGTTCGATGTCGAGGCGATCGTAAATTTGTTGAAATTCCCGGCGGGATTGTTCGCACAGCAACTCCCAGGCGCGGCGGCTGTCCTCGTCCCCCGACTGCAACCGCACCACCTGCTGGCGGGACGCCTGTTTAAATTCGTCGTCCTCGTCGAAGCGCTTTTTGGCTTGGCGGTAAAATTCCACCAAATCCCCCAGATCTAGGGCATCAGCCTTGGTGAGGGCTGCGGGGTATTTTTCCCGCAGATAGGTGATCAGCATCCCGAATTGGGTGCCCCAGTCACCGACGTGGTTGAGGCGGAGGACGTCGTGTCCTTCAAATTCCAGGATTCGGGCGATGCAGTCGCCGATGATCGTCGATCGCAAATGGCCGACGTGCATTTCTTTGGCGATGTTGGGGCTCGAAAAATCGACGATCGCGCGATCGGGATGAGGCGTGGGGGGGATGCCGAGGCGTGGATCTCCCAATCTGGCGCTGAGTCGGCTTTCGAGATATTCGGGTTTGAGGCGCAGGTTGATGAATCCGGGGCCGGCAATTTCCGGCGGTTCGCAGAGATCCCCGATGTCGAGGTGTTCTAAAATTTGAGTCGCGATCGCCCTCGGGTTGTTCTTCAAAACTTTAGTCAGGGACATGGCAACGTTGCACTGGTAGTCCCCGAATTTGGGATTGTTGGTGGGGGCGATCGCTGGATCGGTTCCCGCCACGGTTTCCCCGAAGGCGGCGTCTAAAGCCCGTTCAAATCGCGATCGCAGGTGTTTGAGAGTTGAAGACATGGCAAAGGTCAACGGTGAACTGGACGACCCTCGGGCGGGCGATGGATATGGACGTTAATCGATTTTATCGCAATTGGCGATCGGTTGGCGGCTTCGGAAATCGGGCCGTTTTTTTGTCAATTTGAGGCGGGCGATCGCTTCCGAGGTCTTGCGGACTCCTGCGGGCTGTTCGGGAGTCGATCTAAGATGGGAGGGTCGGGCGAACCGGGCGATCGTGGGCGCAGACCCGACGAATAGATGGGAGATTCTACTTCCAAACCCGGTAAAATATTCGTTAAGTCAAGTTTAAAGCAAAATGTTAGAAATACTGATTTGGGTTGCCGTTTTTGTGATCAGCCTCGCCGTTCTGATTGCCGCTTCGGATTTTTTTACAGAGTCGGCTGGTAAAATTGGGGTTTTTTTGGGATTTAGTCCGTTTATCGTGGGGGTGACAATTGTGGCGATCGGAACCTCCCTCCCCGAATTGGCTTCTTCCATCGCCGCCGTCTATCAAGGTTCGTCCGAAATTGTCGCCAGCAATGTCATTGGTTCCAATATCGCGAATATTTTTCTAATTATCGGAGTCGCCTCTGTCCTCAGTAGCCCCATGAAGATTACTTACAATCTCATTCATGTGGATCTCCCCATGTTGGTGGGTTCGGCGATGCTCCTTTATTTTACCATCAGCGACGATATTTTTTCCACCGGTGAAGCCATCCTGTGTCTGCTCGGATTTGTAATTTATCTCGTCTATATCATTCGGGGGGGTCACATCGAAAGTGAAACCGAACTCTCCTCCAACAGCAACCCCCGACGCTTTTTGACCCGACATCTTCTGATCGTTGTTTTGGGTGCCCTGTTTATTTTTATCGGTGCCAACTATACCATCGAATCCATCATTCAACTTTCGGGAATTTTTGATTTGAAAACGTCAATTATTGCGGTGAGTGCGGTGGCGTTGGGAACCTCTTTACCGGAATTGGCGGTCACGATTTCGGCGGCTAGAAAAGGCGACCCTGAAATCGCGATCGGCAATGTGGTGGGGTCGAATATTTTCAACTCCCTGATCGTGATGGGAATCCCCGGACTGATTAAAAATTTAGACATTCCCGACGATATTTTGGTCAACGCCCTGCCGGTGATGATGGGCGCGACGCTGCTGTTTTTCTTCGTCACCCAGGACAAGCAGGTGACGCAGTGGGAGGGGTGGTTATTTTTCGTGCTTTACGCCTGGTTTATCGGACATTTATTCGGATTACTTTAAATCGATTTAAAGAAGGTGGAGCTTTGTTGTTGGGCTTTAGCCCCGCCGGCTTGCACTCAAGCGGTTAAATACTCAAACATCGGGCAACCCTATCAGGTTGCCCCTACGGGAGGGAAGCCGCCGATCGCTTGGCGGTCAAACCGGCGGATCTGATATTAAAATTGCTTCATATGATGAATAGCTGATAGCTGATAGCTGATAGCTGACGACTGATTGCTAAAAAAAATCGGCACGAAATTAATCTGCCGATCGCGATCGCATTTTTTTCATTTTTCCGAGCACCGATCCGGTGAGTTGGGCGATCAGAAACAAGCTGACCGCCGTCACCAACCAAGCGACAATCAA
>JBNGCR010000054.1:0-28632 GCA_050045915.1 Limnospira sp. | reverse complement strand
TCGTCGGGAGATTGATCATTCCCGGCGTGTAACCACGCCAGCGCTCGTTGCTATAATATCAAATCCTGATAACCTTGAGGGTATGTTGCGATGTGAACAACAATAACCATGTCACAATCAAATCCTCCTGACTTGCCGAAACGGCAAGACTTACCCCCCATGTTCGACGAGTGGGTTGCCATTATTTTGGCGATCGCGACCATGGGGTTCATCTTCTTTTGGAGCTTCGGAAAGGTCGATCCGCGGCTGGGTCTGAATCTATTTCGGGCGATGCCGACACCGACGGTGGAAGGAGACGGTTCGACTCAGATCTCCGATTTGATCGAAGAGATGCTCCCGAGCCGGAGTTCCAATCTATTGTCAACTGGTCAAGATTCCCAGGTGAGAGTCTCGGATCGGCCTGGGATAGCATCTGTGGCATCCTCCGGAGCGGTCTTGCCGGCCTTACCTTTATTGGGGGCTCCGACGAAAACCACATCTGAAGCGGCAATGATACCCAAATCTCCGGAAGCGTCGCCGGAGCAAACCGCCGCCGTTCCCCTGATTTCTTTGCAGTCCCCGCCGGGTGCTGAAACGCCGGAGACGGAAACGGCCGAGACTCCCGCGCCGACCGATGTCGCCGAGACTGAGGATGCCGAAACGGCTCAAACTCCGCCGCTCGAAGCTGAAACGCCGGAGACGGAAACAGCCGAGACTCCCGCGCCGACCGATGTCGCCGAGACTGAGGATGCCGAAACGGCTCAAACTCCGCCGCTCGAAGCTGAAACGCCGGAGACGGAAACGACCGAGACTCCCGCGCCGACCGATGTCGCCGAGACTGAGGGTGGGGAAACGACCGAAACCTCTCCAGACGTTGCAGAGAGTCCAGATGAGACGACACCACTCCTGGCCAATGTGCCGGAGAATCACTGGGCTCGGGGATTTATCACTTATTTCGCCGACCAAAATCAGGCGATTGGAGTTGAGGACAGTTCTTTTCAACCCGACGAACCCATAACCCGAAGCCAGTTTGCCAACCAACTGCAACGCTCGTTTGAGCGGGAAGATGTCGAACCCGACATCAATTTCAAGGATCTGCCGGAGGATTACTGGGCCAATCCCGCCATCCGAGATGTCACGAAACGGGGTTTCCTCAAGGGATATCCCGGGGAAGTGTTCCGTCCCGAGCAGCAGATGACTCAGGTTGAGGTGGTGGTCGCTTTGGCCAGCGGTTTCGACCTGACTCCGTCGGAAAATCCCCAGGAAGTCCTGGAAGTCTACACGGATGCGGATCAAATTCCGGAGTGGGCCGTCGAGAAGGTGGCGGCGGCAACGGAGGCGGGTTTAGTGGTCGATTATCCCGATCGCGACACCTTCAATCCTAACGAACCTGTGACCCAAGCCGAGGCGATCGCGATGATTTATCAAAGTTTGGTGAAACTCGGCGAAGTCGAACCCATCGAATCGGAATATATCGTCAATCCGTAAAGGTTTTGAATTTCGATTCCGCGATCCCCGCCGACCGGTCGGCGGGGATTTTTTGTGGTCGAAAAAAGGGCGACGCAGCCCGGTCAAGTTCCCCCACCCGAATGAACCGACCGGGGGAAGTGCGATCGCCCGCCGTTCCCTGAATATACGCTATCAAAGCCGGTACTTTTGACAGCCCGTCTCTTTTCAACCCTGATGAGACGGGTTTTTTTTGAGTGAAAAGTGAACAGCGATCGGATGACTTTTGAATTTTGAATTTTGAATTTTTTAAAACCGCCCCCGGATTGAGGGCGGGACGGTTCGACAATTAATGCAGGAAATGGCGCATCCCCGTCAACACCATGACGACGCCCAATTCGTTCGCCGCATTGATGGAATCTTGGTCGCGCAGACTGCCGCCCGGTTGCACGATCGCTTCAATTCCGGCGGCTGCAGCGGTCTTTACGGAGTCGTCAAAGGGAAAGAAACCGTCGCTGGCGAGATATCCCCCCCGGGCATTTTCTCCGGCCTGTTCCAGGGCGATTTTCGCCGCGCCGACGCGGTTCATCTGTCCGGCGCCGACGCCCAACGTCGTCCGGTTTTTTGTCACCACGATCGCATTCGATTTGACGTGCTTGGCAATTTTCCAGGCAAATAACAATTCCGCCAATTGTTCGGGGGTGGGTTTCTTTTCCGTTACCAATTGCCAGTGGTCGGGATTGTCTTCCGCATCGTCGGCGGTCTGCACCAAAAATCCCCCCGCGATCGCCTTTACCGTCTCTTTCGGCCCGGTGAATAAATCGGGGAGAATCAACACCCGCAATTTTGATTTTTTCCTGAGAATTTCCTCGGCGTCCGGTTCGCAACCGGGGGCGACAATACATTCTAAAAACGTTTTCGTCATCGCCGCGGCGGTGGGGGCGTCGATGGGGCGGTTGAGGGCGACGATACCGCCAAAAGCGGACAAGGAATCGGCCGCGAATGCCTTTTCATAGGCGTCTGAAAGGGTGCCCGCGATCGCCGCGCCGCAGGGGTTGGTGTGTTTGAGAACGGCCGCGGCGGGCTCGCCGGTGAATTCGCAAATGATCCGTCTGGCGGCTTCGAGATCGACTAAATTGTTGTAGCTGAGGGGTTTGCCCTGCAGGATTTCCCCTGCGGACCAGCCGCTGGGGACGGTCCCGGTTTGATACCAGGTGGCGGGTTGGTGGGGGTTTTCGCCGTAGCGGAGGGCCTGACGTTCGCTTCCGGCGAGGGTGTAGGTGCTCGGGAGGGGGGAGGTTTCGCTGGTGTCCCGGCGTTCTAAATAGGTTGCGATCGCGCGATCGTAGGTGCCGGTGTGGCGGAACGCCTGCAAGCTGCACCCCTGGCGGAATTCCAGGGTCGGTTCCCCGTTGCGATCGCGCAATTCTTGCAGGTAATCGCCGTATTGTCCCGGGTTGCACAGGACCGTCAAATGGGCGAAGTTTTTGGCGGAGGCCCGCAGCAGGGTGGGCCCGCCGATGTCGATCTGTTCGATCGCTTCCGGGAGGGTGACGCCTGCTTTGGCGATCGTCTGTTCAAAGGGGTAGAGGTTCACTACCACCAGGTCGATGGGGCGGATGTCGTGGCTTTCCAATTCTTGCACGTCCTCGTCTAAATTGCGGCGGGCGAGGATGCCGCCGTGGATGCGGGGGTGCAGGGTTTTCACCCGTCCGCCGAGGATTTCGGGGAATCCGGTGTAGTCGGAAACTTTGGTGACGGGGAGTCCGGCTTCTTTGATGGCGTTGGCGGTCCCGCCGCTGCTGATCAGGTCGAATCCAAATTCTTCGACGAGCGATCGGGCCAGGTCAACCAGTCCGGTTTTGTCAGATACACTCAGGAGGGCTAAACGTGCCATTGTGCTGCGATCGTGAAACAACTTTCCCATTGTAAGGAGTGAGGTTCCGATTATTGACAATCAGTTCAAAATTGCTACAATGAAAGATTAAAGTCTAAAAATCTAACCGCATCAGATTGCAGATCCCTGTTTTTTCCCCAAATGTTGTGAATTTGAGTGATTTCTGGTCGTGCTATACTCATAGATGTTCAGTTTAATATTTTTCATGTATTTTAACAAGTCAATCAAAACTATTTTATGACTCAAGACAAGGAAAATCGACAACGAGAGCTACAGGATCTCATCCGTTCCGGCGAAATTGAGAGCATTTACTTTAATGAGTTTTCCGTCGGCGTGTCCAAGCACGATGTATTCATCCTACTGAGGCGAAATGGAAAAGAAGAAATCATCCTCAATGCGTCTCACATAACCGCAAAAGCTTTTGTTAGCGATCTCAGTGAAATTCTGGAAAAGTTTGAAAAACAAACCAACTACACGATTCCGAATTCGGACGAAATCGAAGAATCAATGACGGAGGATATAGAGTTATGAAAATCATTTTAAAAGACAAGTTGTTGGGGAAGGTTGAAGACTTGAAAGGACACAATGGTATTTGCCAAAAAGTCAATTCAAGAACCCCATTGAAATCCCAACCATACGAAACTCAATCCGAGGCTTCAGAAGGGCGAGACATTGCGACATCTTCAAAACCGCCCTGGATGAAATTTGCCGGAATCTTTGAAAATGATGCTGATTTTGAGGAAATTATGAACTCAATTCAAGCCGAACGGGATTCTGATGATGAATCGGAAGTCGATCCATCTTTTTATTTGTAATTAAGAGGTTGTAGAGGGTGTGTCAATATATTCTGGATACGGATTCTGTCTCACTACTTCTCCGCAACCATCCTAGAATTATAGCCAACGCAGAACAGTATCGGTTTGCCATTACAATTGTCACGGTTCAAGAACAATTTAATGGCTGGGTTCCCTTAATTAATAATATCAAAGAAGCCGGAGATATCAATCAGGTAGTTCGACTCAGTGAACTTTATACAAAACTTTGGAAAAACGTACAATTCTATCAAAATCAAACGATACTCAATTTCACACCGGAAGCCGCCGAAGTGCTCAAACAACTACTCAGAGAAAATCGCGCACTGCGGAAAACAAAGATACAAAAAGATATGCGAATTGCAGCGATCGCTTTATCAATTGGTGCCACCGTCGTCACTCGCAACCGACGGGATTTCGGTCAAGTCCCCGGATTGAATATCGAAGATTGGACGTTATCGTAAGTCGGTTGTCAAAATTATAAAAAAATGTAAAGCTATATCACTGAATTTTAAGCGGTGACAACGGCTTGAACTAAAATAGAATCAGCAGGTGTGGGAAATGAGACTGAGTATTTATGACGTCGGATAAAATACCGACGTTTGATAATGCGATCGCTCATTTTCCCCGTTTCAATTTGATCGTCAAGTGGAGAGTCAAGAAGCAGTGGTTGCACAAGTATCCGATAACACCTACGAAGCCAAAACCCAGGAAATCGCCCGAGAACTGTTGGCGGCGACTCAACAGAAAAAGCAATCCCTTTTCGGGAAATTGCAGGACCAGATGCGATGGGATGACAAGCTGTTGGACTGGGCGATGTCCAACCCCGGCCTACGGGTGCAGTTGTTTCATTTTATCGACTGCCTCCCCGCGTTGAGAAGCAAACCCGAAATTGCCGCCCACCTGCAAGAATACCTCACCGATGAATCGGTGGAACTTCCCGACGCCCTGAAAAAGTTGTTGAACTTCGCCAACCCGGATTCGATGCCGGGAAAAGTGGCGGCGACGACGGTGGCGCCGGCGGTGGAAACCCTCGCCCACAAATATATCGCGGGGGCGGACATTCCGCAAATGATTAAAACTTTGGAACGGTTGCGGAAGGATAAATTGGCGTTCACCGTGGATTTGTTGGGGGAAGCCGTCATCACCGAGACGGAAGCGGAATCCTATTTGAACCGCTATTTGGAATTAATGGAAAAGCTATCCGAGGCAGCGAAGCGGTGGTCGAGTATCCCCCAAATTGACGAGGCGGACGGCAACTCCATCCCCCGCGTTCAAGTCTCCGTGAAGCTGACGGCGTTTTATTCCCAGTTCGATCCCCTCGATGCCAAAGGAAGCGAAATTAAAGTCAGCGATCGCATCCGGACGCTGCTGCGACGGGCCAAAGAAGTGGGGGCTGCGGTTCACTTTGATATGGAACAATACGCCTATAAAGACCTGACATTCAGCATTTTGAAAAACCTGTTGATGGAAGAGGAATTCCGCGATCGCACCGATATCGGCATGACGGTTCAAGCCTATTTGCGGGACAGCCAAAAAGACCTCGAAGGCATTATCGAATGGGCGAAATTGCGCGGACATCCCGTGACGGTTCGCTTGGTGAAAGGCGCCTACTGGGATCAGGAAACCATCAAAGCCATGCAAAATGACTGGCCCCAGCCGGTTTTCAACGACAAAGTCGCCACGGATGCCAACTACGAACGGCTGACCCAATTGATGTTGGAAAATCACGCCTATATTTATTCTGCAATTGGCAGTCATAATGTCCGTTCCCAAGCCAAAGCGATCGCGATCGCAGAGACGTTGAACGTGCCCCGCCGCGCCTTCGAGATGCAGGTGTTATATGGCATGGGAGATCAACTCGCAAAAACCCTCGCCTCCAAGGGTTATCGGGTGCGGATGTATTGTCCCTACGGCGAACTTTTGCCGGGAATGTCTTATTTGATCCGGCGATTGTTGGAAAATACCGCCAACTCTTCTTTTGTCCGCCAAAGTTCCGAAGAACGCCCGCTGGAAGAACTTCTCGCACCCCCCGAGGGTGACGCAAAAAGCACGATTCACGACACCTGGAAACCCCCATTTCCCAATGCCGCCGACAGCGATTATTCCGATGCGGTGACGCGGGATGCGGCATTGCGGGGGCTAGAAACGGTGCGATCGCAGTTGGGTCAAACTTACTTTCCAATTATCGCCGGCAAGGCAGACAATACCGATACATTTATCGATTCCGTGAACCCCGCCAACCCCTCGGAATTGGTGGGTAAAATGGGGTTGGCGAGTTGGGAACAGGCGGAGAAAGCGATCGCGGCGGCAAAAGCGGCATTTCCGGCTTGGAAAAAGACCCCGGTTCGGGAACGGGCGGGGGTGTTGCGGAAGGCCGCAGAATTGATGGAACAACGCCGCCACGAGTTGTGCGGGTGGATGGTATTTGAGACTGGAAAAGCCCTGTCCCAGTGCAACGCGGAAGTGTCCGAGGCGATGGATTTTTGCCGGTTCTACGCCGATGAAATGGAGCGGTTGGACCAAGGGTATATTTACGACACCGCCGGAGAAAGCGATCGCTACCACTACCAGCCGCGCGGCATTTCTCTGGTGATTTCCCCCTGGAATTTCCCCCTGGCAATCCCCACGGGAATGACGGTGGCTTCCTTGGTGACGGGAAATTGCACCCTGTTGAAACCGGCGGAAACCGCCTCCGTCATCGGGGCTAAAATTGCGGAAATTTTGGTGGAAGCTGGGGTTCCCGATGGCGTTTTTCAGTTTATTCCCAGTAAGGGATCGACGGTGGGCGCCGGTTTGGTGAAACATCCGGATGTCCACATGATCGCGTTCACGGGTTCCCAGGAAGTGGGCTGTCAAATTTACGCCGAAGCCGCGATTTTGCGTCCCGGACAGAAACATTTGAAACGGGTAATTGCGGAAATGGGCGGCAAGAATGCTATCATTGTGGATGAGAGTGCGGACTTGGATCAGGCTGTGGCAGGGGTGGTTTATTCTGCCTTTGGATACAGCGGCCAGAAGTGTTCGGCTTGTTCCCGGGCGGTGGTTTTGGAACCGGTTTACGAGGCATTTATTGCGCGGTTAATTGAGGCGGTGCGATCGCTGAATGTGGGCGATCCGACCGACCCCAGTACCTTTGTGGGACCCGTCATTGATGGCAACGCCCAGAAGAAGATCAAAGAATACATCGAAATTGGCAAAGGTGAGGCGGAATTGGCAATTTCCAAAGAAGCACCGGAGACGGGTTATTTTGTCGAACCGACAGTTTTTGTCAATGTTTCTCCCACGGCTAAAATTGCCCAGGAGGAGATTTTCGGGCCGGTTTTGTCAGTGATTAAGGCGCAAAATTTCGAGGAGGCGATCGCCATTGCTAACGGCACAAACTACGCGCTGACGGGCGGTTTGTATTCCCGCACACCCTCCCACATCGACCAAGCCAAGGCGGATTTTGAAGTGGGAAATCTGTATATCAACCGCAGCATTACGGGGGCGATCGTTTCCCGGCAACCCTTCGGCGGCTTCAAGCTTTCGGGGGTGGGTTCCAAAGCGGGGGGTCCGGATTACCTGCTGCAATTCTTGGAACCGCGCACGATTACGGAGAACATCCAGCGGCAAGGTTTCGCACCCATTGAAGGGGTGGATTCGTAGCGGTTGATTGTGGTTTGATAGCGGGGGCGATCGTCGGCCCCGTTATCGTTACAGATGACTGTCCCGCTACGATATGTAAAGCGCTGCTAGAGGGCAATAGGCAATAGGCAACAGGCAATAGGAAACTGAAATGACCTTTACATCGATGTTTCAAGGTTTCTAGCCCGATTGAAACTGTTGATACACGAGCGCTCATTGCTATAATTGATACAAATAAAAGAAACCGGGTTTCTAGCAGACTGTCTCGTTGGTGACGAAAAATCACTCTAAGAAACCCGGTTTCTAGGTATGGCGAGGAATTACAACAGGTTGAAATCCTCCGATGTCAGGTCGTCAACCGCCACGCCGGGAACGGTGGCGAGAACCTCGTCGCTGCTACTAATTTTCACCACGGTCGTTCCCTCTTCTTCGGTGATGGCGAGTTGGTCGAACGTCAACCCATTTCCGAGGATAAATAAGTCCGTCCCGTCGGTGAAGTCGGCAATTAAATCCGTTCCGGCATTAGGGACGAGTAAGAAGCGATCGCGACCGTTGCCACCGACAATGGTATCGTCGCCCAAATCTCCGGCTAGGAAATCGTTTCCATTTCCACCGGATAGCAAATCGTTCCCCTGTCCGCCGTAGGTCTGATCGTCCCCTTCGCCGCCGAGTATCGTATCATTACCCCGATTTCCGAAGATCACGTCATCGCCGTTGCCGCCGTCGATGAAATCGTTATCGCTGCTAGTATCGCCGGGAATTAAGCCACCCACGCCGCCGAAGGCGGTATCGTTGCCGTCGTCACCGTAGAGGTTATCATTCCCCTGGCGTCCGAATAACAGATCCAAACCCAAACCGCCGTAAAGGTTATCGTCCCCTTGCAGTCCGGTGAGGCTGTCATTGCCGCCCAAACCGAACAGATCATCGTTGTTTTCACTTCCCAAAAGGTCGTTATTTTCCTCATCCCCAGAAACGGTATTTTCTACCGCGTTGGGGGGTCGGATGGGGATTTCGATGTCGATGCCGGGAATGGAGGGGTCGCCCTCACCTTCGAGGGGGGGAATTTCTGGCAGGCTAAAGGCATTGACGACCAACTCGAATAGGGTTTGGGTGGAAAATTCCCCGTCGCTGGCGGTGACGGTGACGGTGGAAGTTCCGGCACTCACTGGACTGCCGATAATTCCCCCCGTTTCCCCGTCCAACCGGAGTCCGGCGGGCAAACCGCTGGCGGTGTAGGTCAGTTGGTCCCCGTCGGGATCTTCAAAATTCGCGCCGAGATCGAGGCCGAAGCCGAAATTGGTGGTCGCCACTTGGTTGGGGATGGTTTCGGCTACCACGGGGGGAGAATTGACGGCGTTGACAGTGATGTTGACTGAGGCTTCTTCCGAGGCTTCCTGGGTGTCGATCGCCACATAATTAAAACTCACCTCGCCGCTGAAATTCTCGTCGGGGGTAAAGGTTAAATCCGTAATGCGATCGCTCGGAATTTCCTGGTCTACTTCAATCGCAACCCCATCCAATTCCAAACTGCCATTTTCGGGTAAAGAGGTAATCGCGATCGCACTCAACTCGTCCCCGTCTTCATCCTCAAAGGCGGCGGTAAAGTCCTGCAAACTGAAAGTAATGGTCGCCCCCTCGTCGATTTCTTTGTCGATATCTGCAATAATCGGGGGGTTATTGTCGGCGGAAATAACGCGGACGGAAGCGGTCAAAACCGTACCGCTGAACGCCGTCGAACCGCCATTAATCGTCACATTCGCCGTACCGCCATTGGCGCCCAAACTGCCGTCCCAAGCCCGGAATGAGATCCCCTCCGATATCGTTCCGGTCAACTCCACAGACGCCACAAACCGGACGCGGGCCGTCGCCGACAATAACCGGGCACTGGCATCCGAAGGAGTCGAAAAGGCTGTCCAGGTTTCGCCATCGTTGAGGGAAAATTCCCAAACCCCCTCGGCGGTATCAATTCCCACCACGGCGATCCCGATCGCCCCGCCGTCCGCATCGCCACCGAATCCGGCCAACAGGTCGGAAACCCGGGTTCCCAGATTTTCCCCTTCGGTGGAAACGGGTTCCAAACTCGGAGTCCCGCCTTCTTCCAATGTGGGGGCACTGTTGAGGGCGTTGAGTTCGATTAAAGTGGTACTGCCGCTGACTTCGTTGCTGACGCCTAAGAGGGAATTGTCGATGACCGTAATTCCTTCGGGTCCCAAATCTCCCGCCGTCCCCGCTTCCGGGTCGCCGCCGAAGTTACGGTTATTGAGATATTGGACAAATTGGGCGTTGGCGGGGTCGGTGATGTCGTAAGCCATGATGCCGCCGATCCGTTCCAACCCCACGAACGCATAGGTTTTGTTGCCCACCGTTCCCACAGCCAGGGCTTCCGGTTCCGGCCCTTTGTTGTCGCTGCGGGTGTCGAAGGTGTTTTCGTCGTTGTCGGAGTTGAAGAAATCGGGGAATTGTTGGGCGGTGATTTCCTCAAATTCGCTGCCGCTGTCGAATACCAATTCCAACCCGGTTTCCGTCGGTTTCCAGATGGTGAACGATCGCCCGCCGAAGGCATACAATTCATCAAAATCACCATCCCCGTCCGTATCTCCCAGGGTATTGGTGACAGTGAGGCGGCCCAGGTTTTCCGGCAGTTGCAGGGTTTCCGCGTCGGGGAACGCCTCGGGGTCGAGGGTGAGATCTTCGACGCGAACTTCCTCGACGAAGCCCTCGTATTCCCGTCCGTCGCCCTCATTGGCTGTGACGAGATAGGTTTCCCCATCCACGGCATAGACGGCGATGGAGTCGGGTTGATACATCCCGAAGAGGCTATCCTGGGTGGCGATATTGATGGCGCCGTCGCGATCGCTAAAATCCAGACCGATCGCGCTATGATCCTTGAATCCGAGGGGTAAAATATCCGTCACGGTCGCCGACTCCACATCCACAACCGCGATCGCGTTATTTTCCTGAACAGAGATATAGGCCGTCGAACCATCCGCCGTCACCGCAATATATTCCGGTTCCAGATCCTGGGCCACCGTCGCCCCCGGCCCGAAAATCCGCACCCCGGCTTCCCGCAGGCTGTCGATTTGTTCGTTGAAGGCGGTAAAGTCGGCCGTCGCCACCGTCGCATTTTCCACCCCGTCGGCCAGGTCGATGACGCTGACAGACCCTTCCGGATCGATGCTGTAGTCGGCGTTGGGTTCTCCCTCGTTGGCAACCAGGAGTTTGTTGCCGTCGGGGGTAAACGTCACCATATCCGGCAGAAAACCAACTTCGACGGAATTGAGAACCTCTCCCGCCGCATTCATGAAAACCACCGTTCCCGGATTTTCGGCGATATCGGCGGGTTCTACCGCCACCGCCACCACACCATTGGCAATGGCAACGCTATTAACTCCCGCCCCGAATTCCGACAGGTTAATGGTATTTGCTAGGGTGGGATTATTAGGATTAGAAATATCCACCAAATCCAGACTGACAGTTGCCCCATTCACCACGAACAACTCCTGGGTTTCGGCATTGTAGGCGTTAATTTCCGCCGCCGAATCGTCGAAAATACCCGTTTCGTAGGTTCCCGCCACGGACATCAACGACTCGAAGGGAACCACCGGATCGTCGCGGACGGTCAAATTCTGGATGACGATATCTTCCTCGGCGGGTAAATCTTCCAAATTGAAAGCCGTCGCCGGGGTGGAAAAATTCGCCGCCAAATATTCCGCCAAGGCGTCCTGTTCACTGCCATTTTCCGCGAAGGAAGCCGCATCATTTCCCCCTTCTGGAACCGGCAATTCCCGCAAATCCACCACATCTTCGGCTAAGAATGGGAAGGGGTAACTGTCGCCGCCGCCGGCCAAAAAACCGAGGGTGACGATGCGGAACGTGCGATCGCTTTCCACCGCCAATTCACCGTCCACGACCAGGGGTTCGGTGACATTTCCCGCTTCATCCAATAGGGAAACGCTGCGGATGCGATCGCCGGCTTGGGTGACATTTCCATCGTCGTCAAATGCGATCGCCTCTCCTGTGGGATCGAAGCTGAAAGACAACCCGGCAATCTGGGGAAACTGTCCCGGCGTGTTCCCCGGTCCGGTCGCCGCGACGGCGTGTTCCAACACCAACAATAACTCGTCCGCCGTCAGCGTCAGCAGGGATAAATTATTGTTGAACCGCAATGCATTTTCAATCGAAAGTTGGGAAACCGCCCCATCTTCCGGCGGCTGTAAAATCGTCGTTTCTCCCTCGTTGAAAACTTCCCCGATGGGGGCACGAATGCCACCGCCATTTTTAATGGAAATGGTGACATCGGAATCGTACTGTTTGGCGACAAATAAATTCGCCTCGGCGGTGAGAATACCCAAATTGGTCGCTTCGGTTCGGACCGACTCCCGGGCTCCGTTCAAAAAGACATCGGTAAATCCGAAAACTCGGGAATCCTTCTCTTCCACAACCCCCGTCACCGCGTCCGTCAAACTGCGGACGGCAGCACCTTTGGTGGCCTCGGCGAAGGGGTCGGCCGTGTCCCACAATTGGGATACCGTCTCCTCGGTAGTGGCGAAAATTCCGCTAATTTCAGTATCCGTTGCTTCCCCATCATTGAGGATCAATTTGCCATCGTCGTCAAATTCCACCACCAGGCGTCCGACGTAGGAATATTCCCCGTCGCTGCTGACGATAACGGCGGGGTCGCCGTCGGCATTTTGGCTGATAATGGGATAAACTGCCTCGGCTTCATCTCCCGGACGCAGGGTGTCGCTTTCATCGGCTAAAATCGTATCGGAACCCCCGGCGATGACCACATCAACCCCACTCAATTGGGGCAGTAATTCTTCTTCCAAACCGATCTGTTGCAGGTGGGTGACGAGGAGGATTTTATTGATGCCTTCGGCCAGCAATTCGTCAATACTCGGTTGCAGGACTTCCGCCAACGCCGCCATGTCGTTGCCGGTGGGATTGACGGAGACATCCCCCGGCGAAGAAATGCTGTTTAACAGTGGCGTGGTCGCCCCGACGACACCGATGCGATCGCCCCCCCGTTCGATAATGGTATTGGGGGCAATTTTGGGGACTTCTTCCTCGGCTAAAGACTCCGGCGGGCCGCTTTGAAAGGCTGTGGTCGGCAGCAATTCGTCGGTGAACAAACCGGAGAGGCCGTCTTCGGAAAAGTCCAAATTAGCAGATAAATAAGGAAATTGGGAACCCACCCAGCGATCGTCACCCAACCCGGCGTCTTGATAGTCGGGGGCGATGATATCTTCGATGGTTCCGGTCCCGAGGTCGAATTCGTGGTTTCCGAGGGCGGAGGCGTCGAAACCGATCGCGTTCATGATGGAAATATCGACGCGGCCGACACCCTCCCGCAACCCGCCATAACTGTCGTCAATTTCAGTATTAGGCAGGTCGTAGAATTCGTTGTAAAACTCGTTGAAAACTCCCCCGTCCCGGAAGGTGTCCGCATCCCCCGCCGCGTTGAAGAAGGGGCCGGGAATGTAATTGTCTCCGGCCGACAAGGTGATGGAGGCATCGAAGGTGTCGGTGTCCCTTTCGAGGGCTTCGACGATCGCCGCGAAGTTGGGCGCCCGAGAGATGGCGTCTACTCCCCCTTCCAAGTCGGAGGCGTGCAGAATTTGCAGGGTAAATGCGCTGGTCATGATCGATAATTGAGACGTTATTTACAAATCCAAAATCGGGTCGATTTTACCGGATTAAAGGAAGGGTGAAGTTCGGGGTATTTCTTTCCCCGTATTCCTCGCGTGAGTCGGAATTTGAAAACTCAAATTCAAGGATTAAAGATGAGTTTTTCCGATCACCACAGTGTGATATAGCAATGTGAAATGATTCGTGAAAAATCGATCCGCTCAAAGCCCCCAGTATTGGGGGTTTGGGGGCCAGATAATTTTACAAATGGTTGTACATTGCTATATGGGTTCGCCAATTGTTCGCGCCCGTCGTTATCAGTTTATCGAACCGAAGTTAAAAGAAGGTTAAATTCGCCAACTTTTTCGCGTTTGGATCTCCGGGCGGGCGATCGCCGAATTTGGCCCGCTTGTCAATCGCCGAGATGCGAGTGCGAACGAATTTTTTATTTTAAGGTTAAAATGATATTGAAAAGGGAGCGTCCGTCCATCTCCCCCCTAAAAATAGGCTGAATTTGTTATTTCTGACCGACGATCATGTTGACAGTTCCGATTTTAACCGCACGGGTTATCAAGCCCTTCTCTAAAATTCACAGAATACCCCAAAAATCGGCTCGATTTAATGGGGATACTGCCAACCTGCGAAAATATGGGATTCGGTTGGCGATCGCATTCTGTATCGGTTTATTATCGATCCTGTTATGTTCTCCCGTCGCAGCCCAAAACCGACCCCAAACGAAAGTTCCGGTGGTGTTGGACGGCCGGGAACTGCTGGAAATCGGCCCCTCCGGCAATGCGGATGCTGAGGAACGCGCCACCTTCATCACCTCCGAACTTAAATCCGCTTTAACCGATAGCAAGAACGGGGATAAACCGCCACAAATTGAAATTGTCCGCCGCCAAAATGAGGTGGTTTTGGAAGTGGGCGATCGCCCCTTTATGCGGGTCGCGGAGGGAGATACGATCGGCGCACTTTACCCAGAAAATCAGGCGGAAATCTGGCAGGAAAAATTACAGGCAGGATTGAATAAAAGTTGGCAAGAACGCCAGCCAGAGTACACCCGCAGGGCTTTAAAACAGGTGGCGATCGCCTTTTTCGTCGCCCTCCTCCTGCAAGTGCTGCTGATCTTACTCTGTCGCCACGTCCAACAGCGACAATCTCGACAATCTCAGGGGCGGTGGGGCTCCGTAAAACTGTTAATTTTAATCTTATTACAAATCGGAGTCTGGGTCGCATTTATTATCTATTCCGCCCAATTGTTTCCCGTCACTCGAGAATGGTTTTACTACCTCGTTAAACTTCTGGATAACACGTTTAACAATCGCATTTTTCAACTCGGAGAAGAGGCGATTTCCCTGAACCGGGTCTTGATTTTGATCCTCATGGTCGCCGCCCTCTGGGTCGGCGTGGGTTGGTTCGTCCGCACTCTGCGATCGCGCCTTTTGACCCTCACCGCCGCCAACCGCAGCCACCAAGACGCGATCGCCTTTTTCGTCCGCTACAGCCTCCTCTTTATCGGCGTACTTTTGGTTTTAAATGCCGGCGGGATCGACTTTCAATCCCTGGCATTTCTCCTGGGTGCGATCGGGGTCGGCATCGGTTTCGGACTGCAAAATATCGCCAAAGATTTTATCAGCGGTTTGATTTTAATCGTCGCCCGCCCCATCAAAATCGGGGAATTAGTTCAAGTGGGAGAATTTCAAGGATTGGTGCTGCGAATCGGCGCCCGAACCACGGAAATTTCCCACGTCGATCGCCACATTATCACCGTCCCAAATTCCCGCTTTATCGAGGGGGAAGTCCTCAACTGGAACCGCAGCGGTTTAACGCGGGTGAAAGCCTATGTCAAAGTTTCCTACGGGTCAGATATCGATTTTGTTTCCAAGGTTTTGTTGGCGGCGACTCAGGTGGAACACCCGGACATCCTCCGCCACCCGCCCCCCAAAGTCAAGTTCCGGGAATATGCCGAAGACGGGCTACAATTTCGGGTGGCGGCGTTTATTTCCGACCCCCTCAAACAGCCGAAGGTGAGAACCCACCTCTACAGCCAAATCGAGCGGTATTTGCGGCGGTACGGCATCGAAGTTCCCCGCCCCCAACAGGACTTACACCTCAAGGATTTGAACCCGGAAATTTCCGCCTGGGTGCGATCGCAGACCCCCGAAGATGATCGGCCCCAACCCCGGAAATTTCCCCCCGTCGAAGAACCCGAAATCCGGGAAGAATACGACTGGGAAGCGATCGCGACGGCGATGGCTGGACCCGATGGCGTTCCGGTCAAAGATCGGCGTTTTCAGTTTAAAGTATTTCCGGACGTTTTTTTGGGTTCGGATGCGGTGGAGTGGCTGATGTTTCACGAACGGGCGACCCGTGAAGAGGCGATTTTGATGGGTCAGTTAATGCTGGAAATGGGCATCATTCACAGCGTTCTTAATGAACAAAAATTTAAAGATGAACCCACCTTTTATCGCTTCTCGGAAGACGAAGAAATCCCTCCCAGTCCCCCTTAAAACAGCCCTGCTTTTCAAGGGGGATTTAGGGGGATCGATATCAAAGTCTCCCCGGCAACCTACGAATGGAGTAGGGGGAGGACAATCACAAACTGCGTCCCCTCACCCGGTTGAGAAATACAGTCGATGCTGCCACCATGTTTTTCAACGACAATTTGATGGGCGATCGCCAATCCCAATCCCGTCCCCTTTCCCACCGGTTTGGTGGTAAAAAATGGGGTGAAAATTTCTTGGCGAACCGATTCCGGAATGCCGGGGCCATTGTCGGCGATCGCAACGACCGCCGCCCCCCCTTCCATGCGAGTCGAGATGGTAATTTCTCGAGGTTCCGGCCATTGTTCCAAAGCCTCGATCGCGTTGCAGATCAAATTCATAAACACCTGATTGATCTGGGAGGCGTGGCACTCCACCTTCGGCAATTGTCCGTAATTTCGGATAATTTGGGTTTCCGGCTGTCCGGGTTTCGCCTTGAGGCGATTTTGCAAAATCAGCAGGGTACTCTCGATCCCCTGGTGGAGATCGACGGCCTTCATTTTAGCCTCATCGAGGCGGGAAAAATTCCGCAGGGACGAGACGATCTCCTGAATGCGGTGGGTTCCCAATTTCATCGAATCCAACGCCTTGGGCAAATCGCCAATCACAAATTCTAAATCCATGTCGGCGAGAGCCTCTTGGATTTCCACAACCGGCTCCGGATAATGTTTGCAATAGAGACAGAGCAAGTATCGGATATCTTTGATGCAGGTGTCGAAATACATCAAATTGCCGTGGATGAAGGCGAGGGGATTGTTAATTTCGTGGGCGACCCCGGCCACCATCTGACCCAAGCTGGAAAGTTTTTCAGCCTGGATCAGTTGGGTTTGGGTTCGCCGCAACTTGTCGAGGGTTTTTTCCAGTTCCGCCGCTTTTTGTTTTTCCAGTTGCTTTTCCACCAACAAAGCCGCTTCCATCGCCTTGCGATCGGTGATGTCCCGGACGATCGCCAACACTGCATCCGCGCCGCTCTTGACGTAGCGGGCCTCGTATGCGCGCCAACCGTCCCCGTCGGGGAGGACGTATTCCCCGGACTGGGGTCGGCCGGTTTCCAGGGTCAACTTCAGGTAGTGCCGCGTCCACCGAGCCAGATCTTCCGAAAAAATGTCCTCGATGCTCCGCCCCACGATCTCCGAGTCGGAAACCTGTTCCCCCTCCTTGTCAGCGGGGAAGTAGTCCAAAAAAATTCCGTCGCGGTCGATTCGGAAAACCAGGTCGGGAATGGCTGCGATGAGGCTGCGAGTCCTCGTCTCGCTCTCCCGCAGGGCTTCTTCCATCTGCCGAGAGTCGCGGAGAGCGTCCCGGCTCTCAACCCGGATGCAGATGGGGGATGGCATCCGCCCGACTTCGCGATCGCGTCTGCTCCCCGCCCCCTGCCGACCCCAAAAGTCGCCCGGGGAGGGCATCGAAAATCGGCTTTCGGAAAATGCGGACGGTGCGTGGCTTTCCCCCCAAATCATCTGGGGGGGGCCGACGGCCTGCCGGAGTTCCTGAAGCTGTTGCTGGGTTTCCCACAGTTGTCGTTGGGTTTGGGCCAATTCCGCGATCGTCCGCCGATAAGCGACGGTCAGCGGTTCGGGGAGTTGAGTTTCTGAGAGTTCGGCACTCATGATCGTATTGCCCTCTTGATATTGGTTGAAAGTGCACCCGGAGCTGGCAATTCTCGGCTTCAGGCGATGTGAATGTCCCGGCCGGAAGCATTTTTCCCATTTTTTTCTATCCCCACAGGATGGGCCAAGTTCTCAATTTCGTCGGCGAAGCGTTTCCATTCCCGCAGCGTTTGGGCCGGCGACAGGTGGATGGAACCCAGGACGAGCAACTGTTCCATTTCCATTTCCCCGACGGCTCGGGAAAATAAAAAACCCTGACAGAGTTGGCATTCCCAAGCCTGTAGCACGGCCAGTTGTTCGGGGGTTTCCACCCCCTCGGCGATCGCCTCCATCCCCAGGGTGTGCGCCAAATTGACGATCGCTTGGGCGATTTTCAGTTTTTCCCGGGACTCGTCGATACCTTCAACAAACGAGCGGTCGATTTTGAGGGTGTGGATGGGAAAGTCGTAGAGCCGGCTCAAAGAAGAATATCCCGTCCCAAAATCGTCGATGCACAGTTGAATTCCCAACCGGCTGAGTTCTTGCATCTTCGGAATCACCATTTCGGCGTATTCGGCGATCGTGCTTTCGGTCAGTTCCAGTTTCAAACAACTCGGGGGGCAACCCGTTTCCTTCAAAATGGCCCCCACCGTTTGGGTAAATTCCGGTTGGGTCAGTTGGTGGCTTGACAGGTTGACGCTCACGAACGGCGGTTGTCCCTGTGGAAACATCAACTGCCACTTGCGAACGGCGGTGCAAGCCTCCCGCAGCACCCACTCCCCGATCGGCCGGATCAGTCCGGTTTCTTCGGCGATGGGGATGAACTGGGCCGGAGACACCAACCCCAGGCGGGGGTGCTGCCAGCGCACCAGGGCTTCGCACCCGAGGATCTGCCGGGTCGTCGGGGAGACGATGGGCTGGTAGTGCAGCCGCAGTTGCTGACGTTGGATCGCCCGACGGAGGTCGCTTTCGAGCTGTAGCCGTTCTCTGGCTTGGCGGTGCATGGTCGGGTTAAAGATGACGTGGCACGCCTTGCCTTTGATTTTGGCCTGGTACAGCGCCGTATCGGCATCCCGAAGGATTTCTTTGCCGCAGTCATAGCCGATATCGCTCAGGGTGATGCCGATGCTGGCGGTGGTGAAAATCTCGTGTTCGCCCAGCAGGATGGGCTGTTGCAGGTGGTGTTGGATGACCTCGGCGAACCGACTGATTTGGGTCGGATTTTGAACGGGGTCGAGGAGGACGGCAAATTCGTCCCCCCCCAGACGGGCGACGACATTCCAGGGCGGAATGCACTCTCGCAGACGCCGCCCGACCGCAGCCAGCAGGCGATCGCCGACCTGATGCCCCAGGCTGTCGTTGATGATTTTGAAGCGATCGAGATCGATAAATAGCACCCCGAACTGGTAGTTCCGGCGACGTTGGACCCGCTTCACCGCCGCGTCGAGTTGGTCGATGAAACCGGAACGGTTGTAAAGGCTTGTGAGTCCGTCGCGGGTGTCGTAGATGCCTCGGATGTCCCCGTACCGTCGTTCGGTCGTCTCCGGGCCGGCGCGATGTTCGGGGGCGGGCTGGGGCGCTCTGAGCGGACGATAGCGGAAGGGTTCTTTGGCACCGTCCGGCAGCGACGATGCCGGGTTGCTGACGGCGATCGCGAAGAAATCTTCGATGCTGAAAGCCTCCGTCAGTTCGGGTGTCTGACCGTAGTAATAGGGAATGACGCTGTAACATCGACCCGGGTCAGCCGGGAAAAAATTAAGATTTTCCCGGTTCGGATGAGGGTTTGAAAAATTCGGGCTGTCCATTTTCAGGGCCTCGTTAACGTACAAAAGAGCTGGGTGCTCACTGTCAATGTGGGAAACAGACAAATAGGTGAAGCCGAAATTGTAGATCGAATGAAAACCGCTATTAAATTGACCCTTAATGATTTGGAATGAAAAAAAGACTCAAACTTGAACCGGCTTTGCGAGAACTTTCTTTAACAAATCTTTGCAAAATCGGCTTTGACGATCAAGATACGAACAATATTAAAGATTGAACAATCCTTTGAACAACTTCAAAATATCAAGCAGATGGCAAAAATGCCAAGGTTAAAATATTAAAAAAATCTAGATTGAAATCCACCCCTAACCCAAGGGGTTAAGGTAATTTTATCAAAAGTTTAACGAAAAGTTGTATCCAATTTAACAATTGGTTGGGTTGGCCCATTAAACAGCCGCATTATCGAGCAGAAATCGTTGCAAAATACCCGGGATCAGTTGCAAAATACCCGGGATCAGTTGCAAAATACCCGGGATCAAAAGACTTCCATTCCGTCACGGCTACTGGCCGGCTGGCCCGTCGGGTTGGCCATATCCGTTCAACCCGGTCAAGCTGGAAACCGATCATCTTTCCCGTCCGGGCGAACTACCCCCGACCTGCTTAAAGTCCCACCGGGCGGGAAATCAATGGGGTATCCCGATAAAATTTTATAGCAACGAGCGCTGGCGTGGTTACACGCCGGGAATGATCAATCTCTCTACTCCCGACTCCCTTTTATAGGTTTTGTAACTATACGAGCGCGCACTGCTATAAGTCAGCCATCCCCGATTGTCACGAGGGTCGCCACTCCGTTTTGTCCACCACTTTAAATCATCGATTCCAATCTCAGTAAAAATGCGGAATATCCACCGAACTGCAAGGGAACCTGCTCCCAAAAAATACTTAGATAGCAATTCTTTAATCGATGGAAAGAGGAAGTGTCGGTATTAGGGAGTCGGTATTAGGGAGTCGGGAGTCGGGAGTCCGTAGGATACGAAGTACCCTTGACGGACTAGACGGTGATAGTAAGCTGTTTAACGCCCGGTGAGGGGTATAAGGTAGTCACCTTCATCACAAGAGAGAATGAATAGACGATTTGACAGAATGACAACCCTGTGATAGAGATATTGCTTTTTTCACCAATGTTGATTGAGTATTCAACCATTGACAAATTATTGAACCTGTGTCAGGAATCAGTTATGAGTAACTTTTGAGTAAGCAAGTGGCTACAGAGGCTTAAGTAAATAGCTGTAATCCTTACGGGATAAGGTTTTAGAGACAAAGCCAGTAGTCGGATTTGAACCGACGACCGTCCGCTTACAAGGCGGATGCTCTACCACTGAGCTACACTGGCGAACGAAATTGGGCTGATAAACCCACAGTTTTTTACTATACCACAGTTTGCTAAATTTGTTCCAAGTAAGTTAACAAGTCTGCCATATCCTGGGGATTGGGCTGAAACTGGGGCATGGGAGGAGTTTTTCCCCCGATCACCTGCTGGATAATGCTAACTGAAGATTTGCGTTGGGAGACGTCTTTGAGATTCGGCCCGATCTGGTGTTCCGCTTCCTGAACGTGGCAACCCGCGCAGTTCATTTCAAAAATGGCGTGTCCCCGGGTCGAGTCTCCGGGAAGAGACAGCACTTTCTGAATGTAGGGATCGGAAATCTGCACCGAACTGACTCCCCAAATCCAGAGGAGAATGACCGCCATGATCCCCACCGCAGCCAGCGCTACTCGCCGGATGAGAACAGTTACGTCGGTGTTGGCAATCGGGTTATCCAAAACTACACTTCTACACAGATCTACAAAAAACTTTACGGAATCGATCTATAGCTTAATGCTTTCAAGCCGCCAGAGCAAGTCTGTCTGGGGGGTTCGGTATTGGGGAGGGCCACAGGAGGGCGTACCATTCGCCCCTACAATCTACAATTTCCCTCCCCGCCCCAATTCGCCACATCGGGACCGAGATATGAGATCTGGCGTGGCGCGCAGGTAATGGGGAATCGGGAATCGGGAATGAAATCACCTTTCAATCGGGGTTTCAAGGTTGGTCCCTCCCAGGAAACTGTCATCATACAAGCGCGCACTGCTATATTGAGGAATGGATCAAAATTTAACATTAGGAGTTTCAACGTGATCGAACCCTTACTCTCTGGAATCGTCCTGGGTCTGATTCTGGTGACGCTGGCCGGACTCTTCTTCGCGGCTTACGAACAGTACAAGCGCGGCAATCAACTCAATATTGACTAATTTCCGGCGGGGCGATCGCACTCATCGCCCCGACTCCTGCTATAAAAAGTGAGGGCCGTCGATCCGTAGACTTTTCGGCGCCCGATCGCCAAACCGGGAATTTCCACCATCTCCCGCTTCGGGTCGTGTTCGGCGATCAGTTCCCCCCCGGGGGCGAGAAGTTGATAGATCGCGATCGCCTCCAAAACCGGTTGATATAAATCGGATCCATAGGGCGGGTCAAAATAAATGCGATCGAACCGTTCCCCGGACAAGGATTTTAAACGCTTCGCCACGTCCCCCCGCATCACGCGAAAGGGCTGTTCGGATGTCGCCACCTGCCGCCAGTTATCTTTGACAATCTGACAGGCCCGCCCCGACTGTTCGATCGCCACCGCACTCGCGGCCCCCCGACACAGGGCTTCCGCCCCCATCGAACCGCTGCCCGCGCACAGATCCAGCCAGCGACACCCGGCGATCGGATGCCAAATATTGAAGACCGCCTCCCTGACCCGGGCCGGTGTCGGCCGAGTGTCCCGTCCGGGAAGGGTCTTTAGGGGGCGGTTGCCGTAAATTCTCAAAGCCATACGGACGACTATCGCGACGTCGAACCCGCCGTTTGGGGACGGGAGGCTACCCAGTTGACGAAGTTGGACAGTAGTTGTAACCCCTTTGTCGAAGATTTTTCGGGGTGAAACTGCACCGCCATCACGTTGTCCCGGGCGATCGCGGCTGTGACGGTTTGGCGACCGTGGGTGATAGTGGCGGCGCTCAGGGCTGCATCGGCCGGATCGACATAATAGGAGTGGACGAAATACACCCAGGGATTCTCCCCCAAATTCTCCCACAGGGGTAGGTCGGGTTGGGCGAATTGCAGTTGGTTCCAACCCATATGCGGGATCGTCAGCCCGGGTTCTGATTTGAACCGCCGCACCGTCCCGGCGAACACCCCGAGTCCGGGTTCGGTTCCTTCTTCCCCGGACTCGAACAAAATTTGCAGTCCCAGGCAGATCCCCAAAAAGGGAACCCCGGAGGCGATGACATCTTTGATGGGGCCGATCAAATCGCGCGATCGCAGGTGTTGCACCGCCGGGTCGAATGCCCCCACCCCCGGCAAAACCACCGCATCGGCGCCGCCGATGACCGCCGGATTATCGGTAATTTCGGGGGTCGCCCCCGCCTTCTCCAGCCCCTTGCAGACCGAGTGCAGGTTGCCCATGTCGTAGTCGATCACTGCGATTCGCGTCATTGACAGTCCTCGTTCGGGTGAAGTCATCTTTCATAATATCGGAAGTTGAGGCATGGGAGCGGAGGGAGCGGAACCCCTCCGCTCTCCGACTTCCCATTGCCGATTGCCGATTTGCCGATTGCCGATTGCCGACTCCCGACTCCCAAAACTACCGCAGGGCGTTGACGACTTGGTTCATGACGTTCAACTGTTCCAGGGTGGGGGCACAAATGTCGCTGCCGGCGAGGCGGTCGAGTTCGGATGCGATCGCCCGCAGGGTTTGGGCCCGACGGTGCATCCGATCGCTGACACTTTCACTGCCCTTGGCGATACACTCGGGACAGACTTCGCTGAGGAATTCCCCCGAATCCCGATAGGCTCGGGCGACGACTTCTCGGGGGCGGAAGGGGTTGCCGCACAGGTGGCAGTAACACTTTTCGTCAAAATCGTTGCTTTCGATCTCAATTTTCATAGCTGCTTGCGTGAAACTCTACGGGTCGAACGTTAAGTTTGTATACAAACCGAATTTTTCTTTATATTATTTTAACACCGTCGGTAGCGAAAATAGCGGAAATGGAAGTCATCTTTTGATGATAAAACGCTGCGCCCACCGCCCCGCCGTTTTTTATTTAGATGAAAATTAAAACTCGCCGCGATCGCCAGTCGCGATCGCAGGGATAGAACTCGAACTTTTAAACCGCACGGAGAGAAAATCGGACAACACAAGTTTAACAACCTGAGAATTTGCTAATATTTTTTAATCAAAATAAATTTTTGTAAAAAAAATGTGAAGATGTGCTGCAACGGCCCAAAATGCTCAGATTTAACAAATTCCCTGTTGACGAGCTGCGATACTTAAGATCGCATGATGTATAACATCTGCATTTGGTTCCTAGGGAGTAAAATTTTTATTGACTGCGTTGTTGAATTCCACAAAGAAAAAGCGTCGGTTGATTCCCGAGCGTTCGGAGACGCTCTGCCCTCAGTATAGATGTCATCATGCTCTGGAGATATGGAGTGCGTCATAATATGCCTTATCCTCTGCCCACAGTCGGATGCACCATTTGCGGTTCCTGCCATTTAAATGATGTCGGCAATGCCCCCGCCGATCGCGAGTTGGAGTTGGCGGTGGCGCGGGATCTGCTGATCTCAAACTGTGTCAATTCACCCTGTCAACTTCAAACAGAAGACGGGGAGTTTCGATACCACCCGTCCCTCGATTTTGAACTGTTCCCCAACGGCCGCAGCAACCCCTTTGCTTCGTCCCTGGTCATTTGGGAAGCGACGAATATTCTCACCCAAGGTTCTTCCCTGCCTTGGCATTCCGATCGCGACCAAAAACTCTGTTACCGGCGGTCGATCAAAAAGGGAGAAGGGGAGATGTGTTTTCGGATTGCCGACCGCCTCGACTACCGTTCCCTCCCCCAAGAAGCTGCCCGACAGGCGATCGCCGATTTGGATATCAAAGCCGCCGCCCTGAACCTGATCTACGCCGCCTTGGCGACGAATGTTGATCGCCCTTGGGAACAACCCTTCGCCATCGACAGCCAGCAAATCGAAACCTATTTGGGCTTAGATCGGCGAAAAGATCTCGACAAACAAGCTAAACTCGCCCTGATCGAATCCCTGGTGTTGCAACCTTGCCAACTCACCGTTTCTTTGGACTGGCCCCGACAAGGCGCGATCGGCGGATTTACCCTCGAAGAACATCCGGTTTGGGAATTAATCGACATCAACCACCACACTGATCCGACCGACGGACATTTGGTGGGACTGACGTTGATGATCCGGGCCGGACGCTGGGCGGAATACTTTCTCAACCGCAAGGCAGCGCGGGAAAAAACCGCCTTTTATCAAACCGGAATTTTGCCTGAATTTATCTTAAAATCCATCATGCGGTATTGGCAACAGCACGAAGGCGCCGTCCGGGCGATCGCGTGGCTGTTATTCAAACTGACGGTGGGCAAAACCCAACCTGTTGCCGTGTCCACTTTGTTGCGGATCGGCTACGGAGAAGAAAAAGTCCGACAATCCCTCTCCGATCGCGATCGGCGCAAGAAACTCGTCCGCACCTTTGAAGCCGATTTAAAAGTCTTGTACGACTACGGTATCAACCCCATTTTCGATCCCGTGACCTACCCGCCCCAACTGCAACCGATGTGGGTCAAATTGTTGACCTTGCCGGAAGATGGAGAGGAAGCCCTGGAATTCTGGATGAATGACGCCCAGCAGGATGTCAGCATCACCGATCCGAGCCCCCGCTACAAACTTTATCAGTTAATGAACGCTCGGATTTTGCAGTTTGAATTACCCCCAGAGTGGGGGCGGGCGATCGCCGATCTAGAAAGCATAAAATCCCGCAAAATTCCCCGACGAACTCGGACGAAGCGAGTTAAAAAATCGATTTCGACCCTAGGGGGAACCTGGGTTTTAGAAAACCGCAAACGCAAGGGTTGGAGTCAGCGACAATTAGCACAATCTTTGGGTAAAAGTCAGAGTTGGGTGCGGGATATCGAACGGGGACGGATCAGAATCAAACCCGCCCTGCAGGAAAAAATAAAACAACTCCTGGAACGTCAATAATTTTCGGTCGGGCAAGACTGACCGGAGGGCGATCGGTCTATAATGGCGGTAGAATATTGGGAGCCATCCAAATGCCTGCCGAATCGATGGGTAAAATTACCACCCCGCTGACCGTCACCAATCGCATCGACCAAGCCAATGTCACGCGGGGCTACATTACCCCGGAAGACGTGCGATCGCTCACCCTGGAAAACGTCCTCGTCGATACCGGCGCGACCACCCTCTGTTTGCCCGCCGACGCGATCGCGCGACTGGGTTTTGTAGCTATCAGGTTTCAGCTATCAGGTATCAGATTGAGGTTTGTTTTTGAGCGATTATTTTACGACAAAAAAGGGCGCAAGCCTTGCGCCCCTACAATCAATTAAAAAATTCCTCTCCGTGTCCTCTGTGCCTCTGTGGTTGATTTTTCCGATTCTTTTAATTTAAATGTCCGGTTCGCCGATATAACTCGCCGCCTGCAAATTAAACATCTTGGCGTAGAGTCCCCCCACCGCCATCAATTCTTCGTGGGACCCCACCTCGATAATACGGCTGTTTTCGAGGACCACGATGCGATCAGCCATGCGAACCGTCGAAAAGCGGTGGCTGACAAAAAACGTCATTCTCCCTTTCGTCAGACGGCGAAATCTTTGGAACAATTCCGACTCCGCGATCGCATCCAATGCCGCCGTCGGTTCGTCTAAAATTAAAATCGGGGCGGAACTCATGAACGCCCTCGCCATGCCAATTTTTTGCCACTGTCCCCCCGACAGATCCGTTCCCCCGTTAAAGATTTTCCCCAAAATGGTTTCGTAACCCTGATCCAAAGATTCGATCACTTCCGTCGCCCCCCCGGCGGCCGCCGCTTTGTCGATGGAAGCCAAATCATCCCGTCGCGAGAGATCGCCGAATCCGATGTTATCCTGGGCGGTGAGACTGTAACGGGCAAAATCTTGGAAAATCACGCCGATATTCTGTCGCAAATCTTCCAGGGCGATCGCATTTAAGGGAACCCCGTCGATCGCAATTTCCCCTTCCGTCGGATCGTAAAGTCGGGTAATCAATTTTAATAGCGTCGTTTTTCCCGCCCCGTTCACCCCCACCAGGGCGACACTTTCCCCCGGTTTTACGGTCAAATTCAACTGTTGCAGCGTCGGTTGTTTCGACCCCGGATAAGTAAACGTCACGTCCCGCAATTCCAAGCCGGAGACGATCGGATTTGGAAACGGTTTCGGAGCGGGGGGATCGACGACTTGCGGCGAGAGATCCAGAAATTCAAAATACTGGGAAACGTACAGATTATATTCGTAGGTTTGGGCGATACTTTGCAGGATTTGTTGCAACACCGATTGGGCCTGGGCGAAGGCGCCGGAATACATGGTAAAATCCCCGAGAGTAATCGCACCCTGAACCGTGCGGGCGATCGTCCATCCATAGGCGCCGTAGTAGCCGAAATTCGCCACCGTCCCCGCCAAACCGCGCACCGAGGCGAAACGACGGGCGAGGGATGCCGACTGGCGGTTAAATTCGCTGCGGATATTTTGCCACTGTTGCAGGAGATATTCCCCGAGGCGGAAGAGGCGGACTTCCTTGGCGAAGGCGTTCTGGGTGAGGACCCGTTGTAGATAATCGGCCCGCCGTCCCGCCTGAGTTTGCGATCGCGACAGCCAAAACCGGCGCCCGGAATAGTTCACACTTACCCACAACGCCGGGGCGGACGTCAGCAGCAGCAACACCATCACCAGGGGGCTGAAACTCAACAGCAGGGCGATGGAACTGACGAAACTCACCGACTGCCCCAACAAATTCGTCAGGGTCCCCAAAATTCTTACCGGGTAGTCGCTGCCACTCTGCTGGGCTCGGCTGAGGGTGTCGTGAAATTCGGGAAGTTCGTAGTGGGATAAGTCCAGGCGGATGGCTTGGCGGACGAGGACGCCGTTGGCGTGGAGGGAAAAGCGATCTTTGAGGACTTGCAGGGTGTAGGCGTTGGCTTGGTTGGCGACTTCCGAGACGACACTCAAGCCGAAGCGTAAGGCGACGAGTCCGAAGATGGGGGACCAGGCGATCTGGGGGTTGCCGATATTGGCGACGACGAGATCGACGACGAGTTTGGTGACGTAGAGTTCGGTGACGGGTCCGATGCCGCGGACGAGGGTGACGGCGGTGGAGGCGAGGAGGTAGCCCGGGGCGGCTTGCCATACCAGTTTGACGAGTTTGGGGGTGTTGGAGATGACGTTGAAAAACCGGGTTCGTCGCGATCGCTTCGGGGCTTCGGGGGTGGGGTTGTCGAGTCGGCGGTTGCGGCGTTTGAATGACATGGCGATCGCGGATGGGGGGCAGTTTTTGAGCTTAACCGGTTTTTTGGGAATCGGGTAAGATTAAAGGCGGTGAGTGGGGGCGCTCAAGCGCAACAACGGAGGTTTTTATTATACAGAATTTGACTATTTTTTATCAAAATATGTTGGATCATTCCCTTGACTCCGATCGCGTTTGGCTGGGATTGGCGATCGGCAATTCTCACCTGCACTGGGGTAAATTTCGGGGTGTGACTTTGACGGAAACTTGGGATACCGATCATCTGCAAAAATCCCCTTCGGAAATGGGGTGGGATTGGATTGATCGGCGATCGCCGCCACCTGTGGTCGTGGCGTCCGTCGTCCCTGCCCAGACAGAATGGTGGGTAAACTATCCCGATTTAAAAGTTATTAAATTGCAGGATTTGCCACTGGGGGGATTGTATCCGACCCTGGGCATCGATCGCGCCCTGGCGGTGTTGGGGGCGGGGGAAAAATTGGGCTTTCCGATCTTATTAATCGATGCGGGGACGGCTTTGACTGTGACGGGGGCGGACGGCGATCGCCACTTGGTCGGCGGCGCGATTTTGCCCGGTTTGGGATTACAGTTTTCTACCCTTGCCAACCGCACGGCAACTTTGCCGGACATTTCCCTTCCGGAGGCTCTCCCTCCGCGCTTTGCTGCCGACACTGCCGGGGCAATTAAAAGCGGAATTGTTTATACTATTGTAGCAGGAATTCTGGAATTTATTAAGGCTTGGTCGGAAGAATTTCCAAATACAAAAATCGCGATAACCGGGGGCGATCGCGCCCGAATTTTCACCTATTTTAAAAGCCAATATCCGACAATGGGGACTTCCATTATCGAAGCCCCCGAAGCCATTTTTTGGGGGATGTCAACCGCGATGATTGGCGAGAGTCGAGCCGCCGATAAATAGGAAATTTTCTGGCCCCCAAACCCCCAATTCTGGGGGCTTTCATTTCCGGCAATTTTC
>JBNGCR010000053.1:0-28731 GCA_050045915.1 Limnospira sp. | reverse complement strand
CCGTGCTTTAAAAAGACACGGCTTTCAAGCTCTCGTCCTTTTCTCGTAAAAACGCTCGATCCGACTCCCGACTCCCTTTTCCCGAATCTGTAACCCCACGATCGCGATACTTGCGATATGTCGCGAGAAAATACGGTTTAAAACGATATCAAATGGGGGGGAAATTCAACCTGGAATTTGGGTATTTTTTCGATAAAAATGGGGTGAATTGAAACGGTTTTTACCCCGATCCTCATCGCGTCCCCCCTTCAACGGGCGCGATCGTCCGGCGGAACCGACCGATCGCCGGTGATTCATTCTCCCCGACTTCGATGGTTTTAATCTGGACATCCAAGCTCTCTTTTATGAATAGAGAGCTATTTTTTGTATTTTTCAATCATTTTCAAATCGGATCGGGCATCGCGAGTGAATTTCCTCGTCCGCAATTGTGACCCGCGATCGCCATCTTCTTAATCCCGACAGAGGCGGATTGTTCGGAGGGGAGTTTGGGGGGAGTCTGACGCCAAGATTCATCCGGAAAAATACGCAAAAAAAAGATGTTATTTTCACCGATGTCGATAACAATAAAAAGCCATATATTGAAATTAATGGGGCGACAAAAACAGATTATTTTTGCCAGCTTCACCCATAAATTATGCCCGCAAAAGACATGAATAATTATTTTGAAATCCATCAATTTTCAATGATTAATCGCGCCGAATCCGCCACCAGCCAGGGGGATATCGCCATGCAGGCGGACAACGCCCGGAGTCTTTTTAACGTCGAAGGTCGGGGAATCGCGATCGCCGTCATCTCCGACAGCTACGATCGCGACTCCACCAAAACCACGGCAGAAAATGACATTTTGACCGGCGATTTACCGGGTTTCGGCAACCCTCACGGCTACGGAACCCCCGTCAACGTCCTGCGCGAAGGCCGTCTCGATCGCGCCAAAGACGAAGGGCGGGCCATGCTTCAGATCGTCCACGACATCGCGCCGGCGGCTGAACTGATGTTTCACGGTGTCTCCAGTCCCGAAGACATGGCGGAAGCGATCGCGACACTCACAGAAGCCGGGGCCGATATCATCGTGGACGACGTGGGATTCGTCAATGAACCCTTCTTCCAGGATGGCATCGTCGCCCGGAGCGTCGATCGCGCCGCCGCCACAGGAGTCGTCTACGTCAGCGCCGCGGGGAATGACGGCGATCGCTCCTACGAAGACGAATTTCGCAATTCGGGCCGCACCTTCACCCTCGACGGCATCCCCTACATCGCCCACGACTTCGACTCGGGGCCGGGTGTCGATGTCTTCAACCGTTTTCGATTGAACCCGGACGCCGATCTCGGGATGCTCTCCTTCCAGTGGGACGAACCCTTCGGAGATGCAGCCGGCGACCTCGATATTTTTATCGTCACCGACGATAACTTAAACACCCTGTCGGGTGACGACGTAGCCGCGGCGAGTACCGACGACAATATCGGCGCGAATCCCCTGGAACTGCTGTCCTTTACCAACTCCACCGATAGCGAAAATTTTCATATCCTGATCGGAAAGCGGCTCGACTCCGGTTCCGAACCCGAACGCATCAAATACATCAACTTCGGCGGTTCCGGGCGGGAGTTTGAATACGGCCACGACGCCGCCACCCTCTTCGGACATCCCAACGCGGAAGGTGCGATCGCCGTCGGAGCCCTGAGTTACCACAATACCCCGGAATTCGGAAATTCCACACCCCGGGTGCGATCGTCCTCCTCCGTGGGGGGGATACCCATTTATCTCGACCCCCTCGGCGATCGCCTCCCCTCTCCGGAAATCCGGCAAAAGCCCGATGTCGTCGCCCCCGACGGCATCAACACCACCTTTTTCGGCACCGACAGCATCCTCGACGACGATTCCTTTCCCAACTTCCAGGGCACCTCGGCGGCGGCCCCCCATGTCGCGGGGGTGGCGGCGTTGCTGTTGGAAGCGGCGGGGGGTTCCGGCAGTCTGACCCCCGGTGAAGTCAGACAGATTTTGCAAAATACCGCCTCGGACGTGGAAACCGAGGGGTGGGATAACTGGGGCGGTGCCGGACTCATTCAAGCCGATGTCGCGCTCGAAGGGTTGGAATCGGGGCTAATCGACTCCCTGACGGGAGAATTGACCCCGGAAACCGCTTCGATATCGCCCGCTCCCCTCGCGGATATCCCCATCGAGGGCAGCGCGGAGAGCGATCGCCTGCTGCGGGAAGCTGATCTCCTCCCATCAGAACTTTCGGCGGATTTGATCTCCGGTGAGGCTGCGAGGTTCATCCGGCCCGAGTTGCTCGAAGTCCCGGAAATCGCCGGTCTGTCCGACATGGGACACGAAGACGCGATTTTCGGTTGACCGCCAAAAAAGGCACGTTCAACCCGGGCCGGTTTCCGTTCCTTTACAAATGCCAGCGGAAACAGCCCCGATCCCTGCCTAGTGGGAGTTGGGGCGCGATCGCGACAGGGGCACCTCTCCGTAAAATTCCTGATTTTTCGCCATTAACCCTGTATCAAAAAGTGACTGCACTCAAGGGATTTTAACCGTAAATTCTCGGAAAGCAGAATACATCTGAGCGGTCAGTTAGTCAGTATTTTCCCGGACGAATTGCCCGGAACACACCTCCGTAAAATTACGGAAGTTTGCCAAAGCTTGCGAAAATTTGTCTCCGTATTTTTACGTTATTTGGGGCGATCGCTGACAAATGTTTTACACAAACACATATCAAAAGTTCGGTAGTCTAACTGATGCCAAAACCCCGTCGGCGGTTTGATAATAAGGACAGATAGAAAAAAGCGAGAGACATTCGAGTTCTCAGCCTCCCTGCAGGGCCACCGAAATCTATCAAAAATCGGTCTTCGGATCATCCACTTTTAATCCAATTGAATTTTGCATCGAATAGTTGAGGGAATTGGCATTCTATTCCTGGGGAGGTTGTCATGGGTTTGAATAATACAGTCATCAATCGGGTCGGAACAGTCGAAAGCGAAGGTGTCGTCGCGATCGCATCCAATGACATCCGCAACCTGTCCGGTATCGACGGAAACGGCATCAAAATTGGCGTCATCTCCGACAGCTACGACGTATTATCCACCGGTTCCGGCGCGGCCGATAACATCATCGCCGGCGACCTCCCCGGACTCGGCAACCCCAACGGCTACGCCATCCCCGTCACCGTTTTAAATGAAGGCTCCCCCGAAAAAGGCCGCGACGAAGGGCGGGCGATGCTGCAAATTCTCCACGACGTCGCCCCCGGCGCGGAACTGTTTTTCTACAGCGTTTCCGACAACACCGACATGGCCGGGGCGATCGAAAGTTTGACCAATGCCGGAGTCGATATCATCGTGGACGACATGGGTTTCACCGACCAACCCTTCTTCCAAGATGGACTGGCGGCGCGGGCCGTCGATAACGCCGTCGCCCGGGGAATCACCTACTTTTCCGCAGCCGGAAATGACGGCAGCCGCTCCTACGAAAATCCCTTCAGCAATTCCGGCCAAACCTTCACCCTCGACGGCATCGAATACGAAGCCCACAGTTTCGGCGGCAGCGACGTCTTCAACCGCTTCAGTTTGGCCCGCGGCGATTCGATGCGACTCTCTTTTCAGTGGTCCGAGCCCTTCGCCTCCCTGGGGGGTACCGGTGCGACGGGCGACCTAGACATCTTTATCACCACCGACGACGACCTCGGTACTTTAGATGCATCCGATATCGTCATGGCGAGTATGGACGACAACCTCGGCGGCGACCCCCTGGAACTGCTATCCTTCACCAACGACACCGACAGCCAGAGCTTCAACATTTTGATCGGTAAGCGGGTGGGAAGCGACGACCCGCAGTTGATGAAATACATCAATTTCTACGACCACGCCGAGGGGTTTGAATTCGACTACAATAGTTCTACCGTCTTCGGACATCCCAACGCCAAAAGTGCGATCGCCGTCGGTGCCGTCAACTACGACAGCACCCCGGCCTTCGGAGTCGCCACCCCCAGCGTCCGCTCCTCTTCCTCCACCGGCGGTACTTCGATTTTATTCGACACCACCGGCACCGCTTTGGCGACCCCGGAAGAACGCCTCAAGCCCACATTGGTCGCCCCCAACGGCATCAGCACCACGGTTTCTGGGTTTGAGTCCTTTTACGGCACCTCGGCGGCAGCCCCCCACGCGGCGGGTGTGGCGGCCCTGATGTTGGATGCGGCCGGCGGTTCGGGGAGTCTGACCCCCGCAGAAATCGAGGCGGTTCTGAACGGGACGGCGATCGATGCGGACGTCCCCGGATTGGATTTTCGCAGCGGTTCCGGCTTGATTCGGGCGGACGCAGCCGTTTCCCTAGTGGATTCCGGTTTGGTGCGGGTGTCCCGGGATGCGGCTTCTGAACCCGGTATGGGGACTCCGGCGGATGACGAGTTGACGGGAAGTGCGGCTTCCGATGTCCTGGCGGGGTTCGGCGGCGACGATGCGCTCCTCGGGGAAGCGGGGGACGACCAATTGTATGGTGGACAGGGAAATGATATTCTGTTGGGCCGCCAGGGTCACGATATTCTCAGCGGCAATAAGGGAGATGACCTGCTGATTGGTGGGGAAGGTGGCGATCGCTTCGACTTGCAGCCGGACGGCGGTTTGGACACCATCGGCGATTTCGTCCCCGGCGAAGATATCATCGGTTTAGCCGGCGGCCTGACGTTCTCGCAACTGTCCCTGAGTCCGACTCCCGGCGGCACGTTGGTTGAGATGGCCGACGGCACGGATTTAGCGACGGTGGAGGGGGTTTATCCCCAGGAATTGGGTGCCGACAATTTCCTCAGTTTTTAATCTCAAAATCGAGTCAGACTTCAAATTCCCGACTCCCTCATACCGACTCCCGACTCCCCATTTGCCCACAAGCGATAAGATAGAACATTAGCACTATCAAAGCCCGCATCGGGCTACAGTTCCATGTCTCGACCCATCGTTGCCATTATCGGACGCCCCAATGTGGGAAAGTCTACCCTAGTCAACCGCCTCACGGCCAGCCAGGATGCGATCGTTCACGACGAACCGGGGATTACCCGCGATCGCACCTACCGTCCCGCATTTTGGCAGGATCGGGAGTTCGTGGTCGTGGATACGGGGGGGCTAGTGTTCGACGACGAAACGGAGTTCGTGCCCCTGATCCGCGAACAAGCTTTGATGGCCCTGGGGGAGGCGACGGCGGCGATTTTCGTGGTGGACGGGCAGACGGGGCCGACGGGGGGAGATGAAGCGATCGCCAGTTGGCTGCGGGGACACCAGGTCCCGGTGTTGCTGGCGGTGAACAAGTGCGAATCCCCGAGTCAGGGCATCACCCAGGCGGCGCAGTTTTGGGAACTGGGGTTGGGGGAACCATTTCCGGTTTCTAGCATCCACGGCAGCGGGACGGGGGAACTGTTGGACGCGCTGATCGAACACCTGCCCCCCCAAGAAGAGATTTCCGACGCAGAAGAATTGCGAGTGGCGATCGTTGGCCGGCCGAACGTGGGCAAATCCAGCCTGTTGAATGCCTTTTTGGGGCAGGAACGGGCGATCGTCAGCCCCATTTCCGGCACGACTCGGGACGCGATCGATACCCTGGTGGAACGGGACGGCAAAACCTACCGCCTGATTGATACGGCGGGCATTCGCCGGAAAAAGCACGTCGAGTATGGGGCAGAATTTTTCGGGATCAACCGGGCCTTCAAAGCCATCCGTCGGGCGGACGTGGTATTGTTCGTCATCGATGCGGCCGAAGGGGTGACAGACCAAGACCAGAAGCTGGCCGGCCGGATTTCCGAAGACGGTCGGGCCTGCGTCATCGTGGTCAACAAATGGGACGCGATCGAAAAGGATACTTACACCATTCTGGATTTTGAGAAGGTGCTGCGATCGCGTTTATATTTCCTCGACTGGGCATCCATGATATTTGTCAGCGCCAAAACCGGACAGCGGGTGAACAAAATTTTGGCCCTGACAGACCAGGCAGCCCAAGAACACCGACGCCGGGTGTCCACGGCGGTGATCAACGAAGTGATCGAAGAGGCCGTGCGCTGGCACTCCCCCCCCACGAACCGCCAGGGACGGCAGGGAAAAATTTACTATGGCACCCAGGTCAGTTCCCAACCGCCGACGATCGTTTTATTTGTCAACGACCCCAAGCGGTTCGGGGACAATTACCGCCGCTACATGGAAGGCCAGTTCCGGCAACAATTGGGATTTTCCGGGACCCCGATCCGCCTGCTGTGGCGGGGTAAAGCGATGCGGGAAGTGGAGCGGGGTTCGGCCAACCGAGCCACGCGGGTTTGAGTCGAGAATTGAAGACGAACTGATCGAACTTCTATGGATTTATTGCGATCGCTCCCCATCGGCCTGTATCTGGAACAGCCGATCACCTGGCTGCACCGCCTCGATGCCCGGATCAAGTTAGTCTGGCTGATGAGTTTCCTACTCGCCCCCCTGCTGGCCAGCGCCCTCTGGCGCCTGGGGTTGGTGGGCCTGCTGATCATCATCACGCTGACGGCGCGGATTCCCCTGCGGGTTTGGAAGCGGCAGATGGGTTGGCTGCTGATGTTCTGCGGGTTGCTGTTCGCGATCAGTTGCATCCTCCCCGACGGCTTGACGGTGGAGCACCAACCCCGCCTGCCGCCGGACGAGATCGCGTTTTCCCTGCCGGGGGTCGCCGAAAACGCGGAACCGCTACCCCAACCGAGCAACTACCGCTACGTCCTCATACTTCAAGGCCCCCTGAGCGTCACCCGCTATTCCCTGGATCTGGGGTTGCGGATCAGTACGCTCCTGTTTACTTTGGTTTACAGCACCAACCTGTATTTGCTGACCACCGCTTCCGAGGAAATTGCCGCGGGACTCGAAAGTTTGATGAAGCCGCTGCGGTGGCTGAAAATTCCGGTGACGGAAATCGCCCTGACACTGACGCTCTCGCTGCGATTTTTTCCCCTGGTATTGGAGGAAATTCAGAACTTATATCGGTCGGTGCGGACCCGGGCGATCGATTGGAAAAAATTGGGCCTGCGGCGGGCGACCCAAATTTGGCTGTTGGTGGCGGAGCGACTGCTGGAGAATTTATTGTTGAGGGCCGAGCAAATTTCCAACGCCATGAAGGTGCGGGGGTTCACCAGTCCGAACCGACACCGGGTCGAGTGGCATCAGCTTCGCATCCGTTGGAGGGATTGGATCGCACTGGCGGGCCTGACGCTATTTTGGGGATTGCGCTTGATTTGGGGCTGGGAACCCTGAGACATGGGGACAAATCTTTCTCTTTTGTCAGACTTGAAAAGTTGCCGGGAGAATGTCAAGATATATCGGCGGATCTTGGACGCGAAACCGATCGCGGTTTCGAGTCCCCGGCGTTCTCCCATGAGGCGATCGCGGGATTCTCGCCATTCAACTGCTCCGGCTTTCGAGAATGCCGACCCTTGCATCAAGCTGATTCAAGCAACTATTTGCTGACTTTGAGGTTGAATGACAACTGAAACTTACATGAACCATCCCAACTTCGGCTTACTTTTCAAAGTTTGCCCGGTTGAAGATAATCAAGAGTTATTTACGACCCTTTACGCCCAACGCCTCTTTTTTTTAGTGACTCAATCGCCCTCCGGGTTGAAGTTTGAACCCATCAGCCGCTCGGATGCCAGATTGTTGGTGGAAATTCGCCTGCGGATGCTGCGGCGCACGGGCCAGGTGGAAGCCCTCCGCAAACTGCAATCCATCCACCACCGCACGTTTCAGTAATGGTTGACAGGGTATGGCGCTGCTGGAAGGGTGTGGCTGAACCCAGAATCCCCGTCTACGGAAGAGCGGGGAGTGTCAAATTTAACTCGGGTGTTGAGACATCGGACGCGACCCCAGATAGATTTTCGATATGAGTGATTCAATCGCCGAACAAATTGCCAAAATTCGCGCTTCCGTCCCCCCGTCCGTGCGCCTCGTCGCCGTTACCAAAACGGTGTCTGCCGACGCAATTCGAGCTGCCTACGCCGCGGGGGTGCGGGATTTCGGGGAAAATCGGATTCAGGAAGCGGAAGCCAAACAGGAACAATTGCGAGATTTGACCGATATCACCTGGCACCTGATCGGCCACATCCAGAGTAATAAAGCGGCCCGGGCGATCGCCAATTTTGACTGGATTCATTCGGTGGACAGTTTGAAACTCGCCCAGCGACTCGACCGCTTGGCTCGGGAACAGTCGCGATCGCCCAACGTCTGTTTGCAGGTGAAAATCTTGCCAGACCCCAACAAATACGGCTGGACCGTCCCCGAATTGATGGCCGACTTGCCGGAATTGCAGGCCTGCACTGCCCTCAATATTCAAGGTCTGATGACAATACCCCCCCAAGGGTTGGACGAAACTGAAACGCGATCGGTTTTCGAGGAAACCCGTAAATTAGCCACTCGCATCCGGTCGCAAAATTGGTCTGGCATCGAAATGCGGGAATTGTCCATGGGAATGTCGGCCGACTATTTACTCGCCGTAGAAGCGGGTGCGACTCTGATCCGGCCCGGACAGAGTATATTTGGGAAGAGAAAGATATAGACGAGAGCGTATTTTTTCTGTCAAGATGACCAAGTACAGAAAAACTCACAAAGGTAAACCCCCTCCGGGCTAACCGGTGAGGAGAGTTCGGTCGGGGTTCGGAGTTTCGATGGAGAGTACACCGTGAATACACTGTTTAGCAAACTTCGGGATTTCGTAGGACTCAACGAATCCGTCGAGTACGATTACGAATACGATGAAATGGAAGGGGACCAATACCAAACCATGTATCAGCAGGCCCCCCAAGCGCAGGCCGCCCCCCTCGTCGCCGAGGAGGAACGCCGCAGCCCCCGCCGTGCGCGGGAAAGAACCGTCGGCACCGTCGGCGGCAGCAGTCTGACATCTGAATCAGTAGGAGTGGGTTCAACCGCGATGAATAGCAACGTCATTGGAATGCCAGGAGCACTCAACGGGATTTCCGAGGTGATGGTGATGGAGCCGCGCACCTTTGAAGAAATGCCCGCCGCCATCCGCGCCCTCAAAGAGCGGAAGTCCGTCGTTTTGAATCTGACGATGATGGACCCTGACCAAGCCCAGCGGGCCGTGGATTTTGTCGCCGGCGGCACCTACGCCCTCGACGGCCACCAAGAGCGCATCGGGGAGAGCATCTTCTTGTTTACCCCCAGTTGCGTTCAGGTCAGAACCCAAACCGGCGTGGCGAATGAAATGCCCGGCGTTCGTCCCCGCATGACTCCGACGGCGAACTCCGTTTGGCAACCGGAGAAAATTCAGGCCGTCCAGTAGTTCTTTGCGATCGGAACCTCGGCAACCGGTGGCCGCGAGTCCTTCGGCGGTATGAATCAAGAACGGTCACGGTTGCTCGATACAGATTTTTGAGCAGTTAGAGAAAATATCCATGACAGGGTTTAAATTTGGGGCGATCGGTGGCGGGGTGATGGGAGAGGCGCTGCTATCTCGCCTCTTGGCGCGACAGGTGTACCAGCCCTCGGAAGTCATTGTTAGCGACCCCTCACCAGCCCGGCGGGAGTCTCTTTCCCGTGAATATGGCGTGGGCGTCACCTCCGAGAATCGCGAGGCCGCTGCGGCTTCCGAGGTGGTGCTGCTGGCTGTGAAGCCCCAGATCTTCGGCGCGATCGCTTCGGAATTAGCCGCCGTGCCGCCGGGGACGCTGCTCCTCTCGATTTTGGCCGGAACCACGCTGGAAACGCTGCAGGGAGCTGTCCCCGATCGCCCCGTGATTCGGGTCATGCCCAATACCCCCGCCACGGTGGGGGCGGGGATGAGTGCCCTGGCCTCTGGAAAACGGGTGGAGGCCGTCCACGTCGAGCGGGCTACGGAAATTTTGTCGGCGGTGGGGGACGTGGTGGAGGTCCCGGAATATTTGATGGATGCGGTGACGGGTTTATCGGGTTCGGGTCCCGGATACGTCGCCGTCATGATTGAGGCCCTGACGGACGGGGGGGTGGCGGCGGGACTCCCGAGGGCGATCGCGACAAAATTGGCTTTAAATACCGTCTGGGGGACGGCTCAACTGCTGCGGGAGACGGAACTGCACCCCGCTGAACTCAAGGATCGCGTCACCAGTCCGGGGGGGACAACAATTGCTGGAATTGCAGCTTTGGAGGCGGCGGGTTTTCGCTCGGCGTTAATTGAAGCGGTGCGGGCGGCTCGCGATCGCTCTCGGGAATTGGGCAGTTAAATATAATTGATCAATGATCATTGTCAATTGATGGCACGATTCCTCTCATCTTCCCCCAAGGGTCTGATCTTTTAATTCAAATGGTCGGGAGTCGGGAGGCGAGGTCAAAAAATGAATCAATCATTTCTCCCCCACACCCTCAAGAAAAAAGCGTATCTTCAAACAACTCCTCGCAAGACACCTGAATCACCTCCCGAAACCCCAAACTTTCCAAGTGGTGTCTCCAACCCAGCGGCGTATCTTCAAAGGGCAGCGTTCCCAAAACTCGGGCCACATCCGCCACCCAGGGACGGGTGGAAATCCGATAGCCCCGCCAGTTTTTATTCACAGAAAGCCAGTCAGGTACGGCACCGCCATCGATACATTGAGAGCGATCGTAACTCGCCCTAAAACAATAAATTTTACCGCGTTTGACCATCGTGATTTCCCTTCCATACAACAGCGACTAATCGGCAATTAGCGGGGACTTTATTTATAGCAGTGCGCGATCGTATAGTTACAAAACCTATAATATTAAGTCCGTTTGAATACTTACATAATCCTTCGAGAAAAGGCAATAGGCAAGAGGCAATAGGCAAAAGTTTGAAGCTATTTCAGGAGGGACAAGGAAAACCTAGAATTATAATGGTTTGAGCGGACATGATATAAAATGGAGTCGGTCGTAGGGAGTAGAGAGATTGATCATTCCCGGCGTGTAACCACGCCAGCGCTCGTTGCTATACCCGATCATTGCGAATCAATCCCCCCGCCTCCTCTCCCTCACCCGGTTTCAATCAATCAAAATATCCTCGGCAGAATCATTTTCTTGGTGTTGCCAGTTGATATTGGGAATGTGGTTGAACGCCTGTTTGAGCGAGTCCTCCCACATTTTGCGAATTTTCGCCAGATAGGGATCGCCGAGGCGCAGGCGCAGCCAATTATCAATCACAAACGTATCCCGTTCGTACATAGCCAAATTGATGGGTGGCCCGACGGAAATGTTGGATTTCATGGTCGAGTCGATGGAAAGTAACGCACATTTCGCCGCCGCTTCCAGGTCAGTGTTAAAACTCAGCGTCCGATCTAAAATCGGCTTGCCATATTTGGTTTCCCCGATTTGCAGGAACGGGGTATCCTTGGTGGCGTGGATGAAGTTGCCTTGATTGTAAACGAGGAACAAAGCCGGCTCTTGTCCCCGGATCTGTCCTCCCAACAGTAAACTACAGTTGGCGTCGATGCCATCCTTCTTAAGCCGGGTTTCGTCCAATTCCTGCACCTGGCGCAGTTGAGTCCCCACATAGCGGGCCACTTCGTACATCGACTCCAAGGTGTGAAGGTTCCTCCCCTCGTTGACTTTGAGATCCTTTTCGAGTTCGCTGATGATGCCTTGGGTGATGGACAGATTTCCGGCTGTACACAGCAAGATCACGCGATCGCCGGGATTGGAGAAATCAAAGAGTTTCCGATAGGTGGAAATGTAGTCAACCCCCGCATTGGTGCGGGAATCGGCGGCCATTACGAAGCCGGAACTGGTTACGATACCGAGACAGTAGGTCATCTTAAATTTTGCGTTGGGTTAGGCTCGGATGCTGGGTAAAAAGCCGAGCGAAATTAGATTTTATAGCAATGCGCGATCGTGTACTGAGACGTGGACGGTAGCAGGGGGGCTGGGGGGGTACGGTTTCAATTCCCCACACCCCCCGCCTCAGCGCAAACGAATACCGCCCAGAAACCGGGTTTCTATCGGAGTTGATACTTCTTCACCGGATGGTTGTTCGGAAACCCGGTTTCTATTCGCCAGCAGATGACGATCGCATCAATTTCAATCAATCCTTCCCGTCAACTTTTGGGGATACTGATATCGATGGACGTGACCTGCAAATTCTCGGCGAGGGCATTCAGCGGCGGTTGGATGTTGCCTTGATTTCCCACCACGAGGGTGACGAGATTTTCCGGTTTGAGATACTTTTGGGCGACCCGCTGCACGTCGGCGACGGTCGTCGCTTCCACATTGCGCCGGTAGTCAAAAATGAAATCTTCCGGATAGCCGTAATATTCGTACCGCATCAGCCGGGAAAGGGTCTGGTCGGGGGAGGCAAAATTGAACACGAAAGAATTTAAAGCCGACTCCTTCGCGTAGGCGAGTTCTTCCCGGGAAATCGGTTCGGTGCGGATGTGATCGATTTCCGATTGGATCGCCTGAATTAAAGGCACCGTGGCATCGGAGCGGGTCTGTCCCCCGGAAATGAATAGGCCGGGATAGTCGTAGTTGGGACTCCAAAACCCGTAAACGGAATAGGCCAACCCCTGACGCGATCGCACTTCGTTGAACAGCCGCCCGCCGAACCCGTTCAAAACGCTGTTGAGAACCGTCAGTTCGGGATAGTCGGGATCGTCGGCAGTTCCGCCCAAATGCCCCATTTGAACGTAACTCTGGGTGAGTTGGGGTCGGTCGATCAAGAAAACGCCGCCCTCTACAGCCTGGGAAACGGCCGGCAGGGGGGGAGTTTGAAGGGGGGGGTCGGATTTCCAATCGCCGAACTGCTCGGCGATGAGCACTTGCATCCGTTCGGAGTCAAAATCCCCCACCACGCCCAAAATCATATTTCCGGGGTGGAAATACTGGCGGTGAAACGCGACCAAATCCTCCCGGGAAATGCGATCGAGGGTTTCATATTCCACGGTTCGGGCGTAGGGGCTCTCGCCGCCGTAGATCAGCTTGTAAAATTCCCGGCTCGCGATCGCTTCCGGGTTGTCGTTGCGGCGGGCGATTCCGCCCCGTTCCTGGTTTTTCGCCAATTCCAACTGCTGCGGGTCGAAGGCCGGTTCCCGGATCACCTCGGCAAATAAACCGAACACGGCATCGAGATCCTCGCTCAGGGTGTTGAACCCGGCCGAACCCATCGTGTCCCCGATGCCGGTTTCCACCGCCGCCGCCTTGCGTTCCAGAATTTGATTCAACGCCTCCGGGGGGTGTTCGAGGGTGCCGCCGGTCCGCATCACTTCCCCCGTCAGGCCGGCCAGCCCCACCTTGTCGGCCGGCTCAAAGCGACTGCCCGTCCGAAATAGGGCCGTCCCGCTCACCAGGGGCAGTTCGTGGTCTTCCATCAGAAAAACCGTGATGCCGTTGTCGAGTTCATAGCGGGTGTACTCCGGCAGTTGCAGTTCTGGCAGGGGGGGAAATTCCAGTTCCGTGTAGTGTTTGGGGGTTCCGGCGGTGGCGGGCAGGTGCCAGACCACCGTCAGCAGCATCGTCACCATCGCCAGGGAGGCGAAGAATAATTTTGATTTCTTAAATCTCACGCCGATCTTGAATTGCATAGTTGATAGTCGTTTTCACAGAGGGAAAGCAAACAAGGGAGAACAGTTCTTGTTTACTGGGCTTCTTCCTGGGAGAGGAGACGGCCGACGGTGCGGTTTTCCGGGCGGAAGGTGTTTTGGGCGACCCGCTGGATGTCGGCGGGGGTGATGGCCTCGATCGCCTCCAAGGTTTTGAATAAATTCGTCCAGGTTCCGGTTTTGACTTCGTAGTCCAGGAGGGCGAAGGCCATGCCCATGCTGGAATCGAGCGATCGCAACAGGCCGGCGCGAGCTTGGGTTTTGACCTGTTCCAACTCTTCGGGGGAGACGGGTTCGGTTTTGAGGCGATCGATTTCGATCCTCAAGGCTTCGGCGACTTCGTCCACCGTGTGTCCCGGTGCGGTCAGGGCGTAAAATAGCATCAAATTGGCGTATTTGTCGCCGGGATAGGTGCTGATCCCCTGGGCGCCGAGGGCGAGTTGTTGTTGTTCCACCAGGGAGCGGTAGAGGCGGGAGGTGCGTCCGCCACTGAGGATTCCGGCGATCGCGTCGTACACCACATGGTCGGGGTGGTCGATGGCGGGGCGGTGATACCCTTCCAAATACCAGGGTTGGGAGGGCAAAGATTTGGTGACTTCCCGGACCGCTTTTTGGGTGGGTTCCACCACATTTAACTCCGGCGGTTTGGGTCCGGCGGGGTAGCGCCCGAAGTAGGTTTGGGCCAGCTCCCGGACGCGGTTCGGCTCGACGTCGCCCACCACGGCGACGGTCAAATTATTGGGGACGTAGTAGGTTTCAAAGAAATCCCGGACGTTCTGCCGCGTCAGGTTCTGCAAATCTTCGGTATGGCCGATCACCGGGCGCCCGTAGGGGTGGACTTCAAAGGCGGTGTCGGCAAAGGCTTCGATCATCTGGCCGACGGGGGAATTGTCCGTCCGCAGCCGCCGTTCCTCGAGGATCACCTGTTTTTCTTTAAAAAATTCTCGGAAGACGGGTTCCAAAAAGCGCTCCGATTCCAGGGACATCCACAGTTCCAGCTTGTTGGCCGGGAGGCTGTAAAAGTACATTGTGGCGTCGGCGGAGGTCGCCGCGTTCATGCCCACGCCCCCGGCCTGTTCGACGATGCGGCCGAATTCGTTTTGTTTGACGTATTTTGAGGCTTCGAGTTGGACCTGTTCAAATTCGGCGCTCAGGGCGGCGACTTTTTCCGAATCTCCCCTCGCCGTCGCGTTTTGGATGTCCTCGAAGAGGCGATCGAGTTTGTCGAGGAGGGGTTTTTCGGCTTCGTAGTCCGTGGTGCCGATGCGCTTGGAACCTTTGAAGGCCAGGTGTTCCAAATAGTGGGCGACTCCTGTCTGTCCGTCGGGTTCGTTGGCCGCGCCGACATCGGCGTAGATCAGAAATGATGCCACGGGGGCCTGGTGTCGCTCCAACACGATAAATTTCATGCCGTTGTCGAGGCGAAACTCCGTCACCTCGTCGCGGACGCGATCGAGATAGGGTTGGAGTGAGGTGGAGGGGGCGGGGGTTTCATCCGCCCGGACGGGTTGTCCCCAGAGCATCGCCCCGATCGCGATCGCCGAGAAGACGGCTAAAAATCTCTGCGGCCAGGGGTTTCGAGATTTGGGTGCGGGGCGGGGTGAGGTGGCGAACCAATGTAGATTCATAAATTTAGGTTGGTTCAGATGACTCCGAAACTGGGTGAAATTTGAACAGAAATTGGGTGGGACGACAAGTCGTCCGATTCTATCTTAATTAATCTTAATGTGTTCATCTGTCTTCCGGAAGAAGACATGAAGAGTTTTTTCAATTTCGTCAACTGTCCGACCGGAAATGATACCCTAAAACAACTGGAAGCACGGACGTCAGCACCCCGCCAAACCTCACAAATTTTAAATTATGGCAACGATCAATCAGTCCCCAGAGGTGGAAACCGAAATATCAGTTCGCATCCGACAAGCCGCTACGAAACTCTTCGCACGGCGAGGATATGACGGGACAACGATCCGCGATCTGGCCGCCGAGGTGGGAGTCGCCGAGGGGACGGTCTTTCGCTACTTTCCCACCAAAAAAGCCATCTTAATTGCGGTCGTAACCGAAGGATGGGTCGAAATTTTGACCGACTTACTCACCGAACTGAGTGAGATGGGAAATTATAGCGCGATCTCCCAACTGATGCGACGGCGGATCGTCAGTCTCAACAGCAACACCGACTTGCTGCGGGTTTGCTTCCTCGAAGCTCAATTTCACCCCGAACTAAGCGATCGCATCCAGTCGGAAATTATCGCCAAAATGAGCGACGTGGCCGAGGCGTTCTTTGAAACCGCGATGGACCGCGGCGTCTACCGCCGGATGAACCCCCGGGTCGTCGCCCAAGTCTTTTTGGGAATGTTCGCCGTCGCTGGCTTCAGCTACCGCACTATCGTCGAACCCGGCGCCTCCCCTGCCGCCATGCAGGAAATGGCCGAAGGACTGACGGATATTTTCCTCAACGGTATTGTGGCTAAGGAATAGGGAATAGGGAGTAGGGAGTAGGGAGTAGGGAGTAGGGAGTAGGGAGTAGGGAATAGGGAATAGGGAATAGGGAATAGGGAATAGGGAGTAGGGAGTAGGGAGCGGAGGAAGAGAAACGGGTGGAACATCCGCACCGCTTGGGAATCAATTCCCCGAGGGCGCAAGCCAGGGGCCCCTACCAGCCAAAATCATCTAAAGATGATTGGGGAATTTGTACGGATCTGACTATAAATTTGCCTCCTCTGCCTCCTCTGCCTCCTCTGCCTCCTCTGCCTCCTCTGCCTCCTCTGCCTCCCCTGCCTCCCCTGCCTCCCCTGCCTCCCCTGCCTCCCCCTACAAACACCGAGCTTGCTGTATCCAGATTTGGACGCGATCGACGGAAGGACAGAGATCGCGGCGGTGCAGGGTGGCGACGTGGAGGCGCAAGATTTGCTGGTGGAGGCGGTGGACGGGCATTTGGGCCAGTTGCGTCACCGAGCCGACGCCACTGTGCAACAGGAGTCCGCAGTGTTGGCAGCCGATGCTGGGGACGCGAGCTAGATCTGCCATCGCCACCCACTTGCTGACGTCGCGGAGGTTGATTTGCAGCAGGTTGGCTAACATCATTTTTTGGGCGTGGGTCTGGCCTTTTTCGAGGAGTTGCTGGGTGGTTTCGATGTCGCACTCCTGGAGGAGTCGCAGGTTTTCGTCGCTGATCCCCGGGAGTTGGGCGATCGGCCAGTTGCAGGCTTGAATTGAATTGGTATTCGTCGGTCGGGTTCTCGGCATAAATCAACTCATGAAGGACGGTTGGCGACTGGTTTCCGAACGGACTTCGCCATGAAGATATCCGGTTTTCCCAGTCCGTTGGCGTCCAGCATCACTCCCACGATCGCGAAACCGCACTTCAAATCAAACTCATAGGGGTGGCGATGCGGGTTCCTAATTGTAGCAATATGTTCCCAGCAGTTTGGGTATAGGTCTACACCTGCGACGGAGCTCAGACCCAGTATCGGGGTGTGGGGTGTGGGGTGTGGGGTGTGGGGTGTGGGGTGTAGGGTGTAGGGTGTAGGGTGTAGGGAAGAATTGACAATTACCAATCGTCAATTGTCAATTATCAATTGTCAATTATCCATTATCCATTATCCATGCAACTCCCCGACCCTTCCGATCGCCTCGCCGAAACCCTGCGCCGCCGCCGGCAAAAACTCGCCCAACTCGTTGATTTTCCCGCCTTGCTGTGGTCGGGAGCGGCGCGATCGCGGAATTTTCCCGCCAACGCCTATCCCTTCCGCGCCAGCAGCCATTTTCTCTACTTCGCCGGACTCAACTTAGCGGATGCGGCCATCCGATTGGACGGGGGGCGGATGACCCTATTTTTGGACGACGAACCGCCGGGGAGCGCCCTCTGGCACGGGGAAATGCCGGCGCGGGAAGAAATTGCCACCGCGATCGGGGCCGACGCCGCCTTTCCGAAATCGGAGTTGAGGGCGGACGGTGCGGAGGTGGCGACGGTGCGGGTGCAGGATCGGGCGACGATCGCCGAACAGGAACGCATTCTGGGGCGCTCTGTCGCCTCTCCAACCGTCGCGGAGGGCCGAGACGGGGAATTGGTCAAAGCGATCGCTTCGGAGCGTCTGAGCCACGATGAGGGGGCGATCGCGGAACTTCGAGAGGCGGCTGCGGTGACGGTCGCGGCCCACAAAGCGGGGATGGCGGCGACCCAAACCGCCACCCGGGAAAGTCAGGTGCGCGGCGCGATGGAGGGGGCGATCCTCGCCCGCGACATGACCTGTTCCTACAACAGCATCGTCACGGTCCACGGCGAAGTCCTGCACAACGAACGGTATCACCATCCCCTGCAACCGGGGGATCTGTTGCTGGCGGACGTGGGGGCCGAAACGCCGGGGGGATGGGCCGGAGACGTGACCCGCACCTGGCCGGTATCCGGGAGGTTTTCCGCCACCCAGCGGGAGATTTACGATTTGGTCTTGACGGCCCACGATCGCTGTATCGAGAAGGTGCGGCCCGGGGTGGAATATCGGGACATCCACTTGTCGGCCGCGGCGGTTTTGGCTGCAGGGTTGGCGGATTTGGGGATTTTGCGAGGTCGCCCCTCCGATCTGGTGGAACGGAACGCCCACGCCCTGTTTTTCCCCCACGGCATCGGCCACCTGTTGGGGTTGGACGTCCACGATATGGAGGATTTAGGCGATCGGGCGGGGTACGAACCGGGGCGGAAACGGAGCGATCGCTTCGGTTTGGGTTTTCTGCGGTTAGATCGCCCGTTGCGGGTGGGGATGGCGGTGACAATCGAGCCGGGTTTTTATCAGGTTCCGGCTATTTTAAACGATCGCAAAAATCGGGAAATTTATCGGGATATGGTGAATTGGGAGCGGTTGGAACGGTTTTCGGACGTGCGGGGAATTCGCATCGAGGATGACGTTTTGGTGACGGAAACGGGGGCGGAGGTGTTGACGGCGGCACTGCCGAATCATGGGGGGGCGATCGAAGAAATGGTGCAGGGAAAGGTTCCGGCGGGACAAGTTACCCCTCCCACTTCGACGGTGGCGAAAATCTGAGGGAATGAAACGGCCCTGCTTTTTAAGGGGGGAGCCGGAGTAGGCTTTAACTTCTGGGTATTTAACCGGATTCGAGATCAGGAATTAAGATCCGTGAGGTCTGAAGAATCCCGCGCGATACAGAAGGTTGGTGCCGAGAGTCTGTCAAGTTCGTTCAGAATAGGATGGGAAGAACGAACGCGAGTTCCCCGGAAGTTTCCGGTCCGTGGAGTCAACCCGTTGTCTTAATGAGGAGAGTGGACGCCCCGTGTTTCAAAACCTGAAGCAGGATTTAAAAAACGATCTGATCGCCGGTTTGCTGGTGGTGATACCCCTGGCTACCACCATTTGGTTAAGCATTACGGTCGCCAGTGCGGTGATCGAATTTTTGACCCGCATCCCCAAACAACTCAACCCCTTCGACGGACTGCACCCCATCCTCGTCAACCTGCTCAACGTTTTGGTCGGGTTGGCCGTCCCCCTGCTGGGCATCCTGTTTATCGGCTTGATGGCCCGAAATATTGCCGGCCAGTGGCTGCTCAACCTCAGCGAACAGATCTTGCAGGGGATTCCCTTTGCCGGCTCGGTGTACAAAACCCTCAAACAGATCCTCGAAACCCTGCTGCGGGACTCCAACGACAAATTTCGGCGGGTAGTTCTGATAGAATATCCGAGGCGGGGTGTGTGGTCCCTGGCATTCGTGACCGGGGCGACGGACAGTTCGATCCAGTCCCACCTTCCGGAAGACACGATCGGGGTTTTCGTCCCCACCACCCCCAACCCCACCAGCGGTTGGTACGCGATCGTCCCCCGCCACGAAGCGATCGACCTGTCCATCTCCGTCGAAGAAGCGTTTAAAATTATCGTGTCCGGCGGTATCGTCAATGCGTCCACCCCCCTGAAACCCGGCACCGCCCCGTCCATTGACACCCCCCTCGATGCTGTGTTCTCCGACGAAAATCGGGAGCCGACCGTCGCCCCAGAAGAACAAGAATTGAGCATTCGAGATTAGTCTTTTTTGCAGTTATCGATTTTCCACATCTACACCGACCGCCATGCAAGCTCGCCGAACCGCCAGAGAACTCGCCCTGTTGGGAATGAGCCAACTCCCATCCACCCCGGAACGACTCGAAACCCAAGAAATTCAAGATATCGTCCTGGCCGCCGTCCGCACCCTGACCCTGGAGGGACAGGAATCTTTGGAAACCGCGATGGCGGAACTGCAGCGGGGGAACGATCGCCTGTTGAGCAGCCAAACCCGGGCGGCAGACTTGTCGAGTGCCCGGACGATGGTGGGGGAGGCGATCGCGCTGGCCCAGGCGGCGATCAACCGGTTGGGAACCGCCGTGGAGTTGCCGGAACTGATCCAACTAACCAATCAGGAGGACGTCCGCTCCTACGCCGTGGAAATTTTGATGACAATCAACAGCAACCGGGGGGCGATCGACGAAACCCTGGAAGGGGCGATGGTGGATTGGCAGTTGAACCGCCTCCCCCGCATCGATCGCGACATTCTCCGCATCGCCTCAGCCGAACTCCTCTATTTGGATGCAAAAGAACAAATCGCCGTCAACGAGGCGGTGGAGTTGGCTAAACGCTACGGCGACGAGGACAGTTACCGGTTTATCAACGGTGTCTTACGTCGGGTGGTCGATCGCCTCAAAGCCGAATCTCGCCCGTTTTGAGGGGGAGTCGGGAGGCGGGAGGCGGGAGTCGGGAGTCGGGAGTCGGGAGTCGGGGGGCGGAGGAGGCGGAGGAAGCAGGGGGGCGGAGGAAGCAAGGGAAAATCTAAAATCTAAAATCTAAAATCTAAAATCTAAAATCCCCTCGACACCCTGCGAGTGCGATCGGCGGACAATTAATTGGTTTCGGGCGGACAAATTCGCACTAAAATATGGGTGTTATCTAATCCGCGGCTGAGGAGGGCATCAATTTTGGATGAACTGAGAGCAGCATTGGAATTGGCGACAGAAGAGGAGTTGCAGCAACTCACCGAACTTCTGTTCGGCCGCCGGTTCAATCCTTTAGACTATGTGAACACGCCCCAACCCATCGACGTGCAGAGTCGCGATCGCGATGCCTGGTTGGACGCCCTGGAACAACGCTTCCGCTACCTGGCGGCAGACGGCATCACCGTGTTGCGGGGCAAAACCAGCCAAGTCACCTACCGCCAAGCCCTGATCCAGGTCTGTCGCTATCTGAAAATTCCCTATTCCAAACAACTCTCCACCACCGATTTGGAAGCGGAAATTTTCCTGTCTTTGTTGGGTCGGGCCTGGAAACGCCTCCCCTCCTCAGAACAAGAAGCCCTCACCCGGCGCGTTCAAGAGGCCCTAGCCAAATCCGAACCCATGCAACCCCTGCCCATCTCCGTCCAAAAAGATCCCTTGGGGTTGCTGTTCAAAGCCGGTAGCGCCCTGGCCGTCAGCTCCCTGATCCGGCCCTTCTTGTTGGGGCAGATCGCCCGCCAGTTCGCCCTCCATTTTGCCAAATATCAAGTCGCCCGACAAACCCTGATCCGGGGCGGGGCGGCCGCCGCCACCCAAATTCAGGGACATCTCGCCGTCCAAGCCGCTAACCGGGGCATGGCCGTCACCGCCGCCCGCTACGGCGTCACCCGCAGCGTTTTGGGATTTTTAGGGCCGGTGCTGTGGACCTGGTTTGTGGCCGATCTCGGCTGGCGGGCGATTTCCACCAACTACGCCCGCATCATCCCCACCATTTTCGCCTTGGCACAAATTCGGCTGACCCGTTCAGACTACAGTTGGCAGATGGCTTGATGCTGTTTCAACCTCACCGCGATCGCGATTTGCACAAACCCTGGAATTGGACGCAGTTGGGAATATTAATTCTACCCCTGCTGCCGACGTTTGGGGCGATCGCGATCGGTCTGGCACTCCTCCTCACCTGGAAACGCCGATACTGGCCGATCCTCAACCGACCCGTCATCCGGGGACTCCTGGGGGTGGCGGGGCTATTTTTGCTGACCGCCTGTTTCGCCGAAAATCGCGCCGACGCCTTCCTGGGATTGGGCAATTTTATCCCCTATTTCGGCCTATTTGCGGGATGGGCAGTTTTGATCCGAACTCCCGCCCAACTGCAATGGCTGTCCTGGCTGCTGACCATTCCGGCCATTCCCGTCGTCATCCTGGGCCTCGGACAGCAATTTTTCGGCTGGTCCGGCATCGAGGCGTTACGCGGGATTCTGGGCTGGGTGTTGGAAGCCGGGGGCTCTCCCCCCGACCGGATGTCGTCCGTCTTCATGTACGCCAACATTCTCGCCGCCTATCTGGTCATCATTTTCGCCCTCGCCTCGGGATTACTGATTCAGGAATTGGGATTCGTTGAAAATCCCGAAAAACCGGAAATTGTGGCAAAGCTGCCTGGAACCCTCCGCCTCGCCGCTACGGGCACCGCCACCCTCGCCGCCGGAGTCGGCCTGCTGGTCACAAATTCCCGCAACGCTTGGCTGGTGGCGGTCTGCGTCAGTTTAGCCTACGCGGTGTATTTGGGTTGGAATTGGCTGTTGGGAATTGTGGGAGTCGCCGCCACCGCCGTCCTGGGCGCCGCCTTCGCCCCGTCTCCGGTTCGGGAGGGGTTGCGGGCGGTGGTTCCCGCCTATTTTTGGCAGCGGTTGACGGATCAGAATTTCGATCGCCCCGTGGAAACCCTGCGGATAACCCAGTGGAAATTCGCCTGGAACCTGACCCGGGAACGCCCGATGACCGGCTGGGGACTGCGAAATTTTACCCCCCTCTACAGTGCGGAAATGGGGGTTTGGATGGGACACCCCCACAATCTTTTGTTGATGATGTTAGCAGAAGTGGGAATACCGGCAACTCTGGCATTTTTCGCCTGGGTGGGGTGGATTTTAGCCGCCGGAGTCCGACACCTATCGGAGGAAAAAATAGACGACTCAGAACGTTTAATTTTCTTTAGTTATCTGGCGGCATTCGGAGCCTGCATCCTGTTTAATTTGGCGGACGTGACGATATTCGATTTGCGGGTGAACGCTTTGGGGTGGGTACTGCTGGCGGCAATTTACGGGGTGGCGGAAGGGCGCGATCGCACCGGTTAAAATGGCTCGGGTCAGCCAAGCGATCGCCCCGTTCCCGTTCCCGTTCTATAGCAGTGCGCGCTCGTATAGTTACAAAACCTATAAAATGGAATAGGGAGTCGGTCGTCGGTCGTCGGTCGTAGGGAGATTGATCATTCCCGGCGTGTAACCACGCCAGCGCTCGTTGCTATAACACCAATCCGGACATTCCGCACCCTTTTCCGGGGGTTCCGTCATCCGTCAATAGATCCCGCAATCTTGACCGATCGCATATTGTTCGTCCGGGTGGAGGCGATCGAGGGTGGGTTAGATAGAATCGGTGAGTAAGAAACTCTGGGGATGCTCCTGAAAGTTTTTCGCAAACGTGCCGTCAGAGTCGGGAAGTTGGGTATGATCCGGGAGCGAGGTAACTCCCAGTTCCGAAGGATGAGCGATGGTCATGGCAATTTTTTCATCATCGCAACTGCTCAAAAAAGTATAGCGCTGCGCGCCGAGAATCAGAAATCCTATCAAATCCGCTTATTGACCCCTGCCAACTCCCCAATCATCTTCAGATGATTTCGGCTATTATAGCAACGAGCGCTCACGTGGTTACAGTTGAAATGGGGTCAGAAATTTTCAAACCCTTATAGAAAAGCCGTTTCAGTTTCCGACTCCCTAATACCGACTGCCGAGGACCGCGCGCAGCGCTATAGCTTGGGAATTAATTCCCAAGCGGTTTGGGGATGCAACCGAATTTAATATCAATCAATAATTTCCAATTCTTCATCCCCAACGGAAAATCAAAAATCTGTGGAATCTGCGTCATCTGCGGACGGAAAGAAGATCCGATGCAGATTTCCCAGATTCCGAAGCGGCGAGTTTCAAGCGATCGCGCAAATCCAGGGATTGTAAATGGCGACTCAACTCGTACAAATCCACGGGTTTATATTCATTTTTAAATAGGGGAATCAACGTCTCCACCAACGACACGATCCCATCCGGCGGGACGGCATTTCCAATTTGGCGGCGGATCTCGGTAAACGATCCTTCAAATACAAAATCGTCGGGAAACGTTTGCAGCCGAGCCCGTTCTCGGTTGGTAAGCGATCGCGGTTCTTCGTGGTGATAACCCCAGGTGCCGCCGCCACCCCCCGCAATAATTGTAGTCGAAGGGCGATCGGGGTGCAACCGCCGGTAAACGTGGCTGATCATCCCCTTGACATAATATTCGCTATCTTTGGGAATATCGGTAAAATTTCCCCCCGGTTTGATCCGCTTTAAAATTTCCACGGTTCGCGGTTGAATCCTCTGATGTTCGTTATTATAAGGAACCGTTTCGACACCCCGTAACGCCTCCCCCGCCGTGCGGTGGGGATGGGTGCGATCGCTCCCATATTCCGGTTCGGGATGGATAAAATTAAACCCGGTATCCATCCGAACTCCGACGAGTAACACCCGTTCGCGATACTGGGGAACGCCGTAATCTGCGAAATTGTAGAGTTTTGGTTTCACCAAATAACCCGGTTCGATCTGTTCAAAATCCGAGATAATTTGCCGGATGGCTTTGCAGCCGTTGGCACTCAACAATCCCTTCACATTTTCGGCGATGAAAGCCTTGGGCTGCTTTTCCCGGACGAATTCTAAAAAGTAGGTGTAAAGATTTCCCCGAGTTCCCTTCAGTCCCGGACGCTTCCAAATCATCGAAAAGTCCTGGCAGGGGAATCCGCCCGTAATTAAATCCGCCTCGGGGACGGCGGAGATATCGACATTTTCAATATTATCGCAAATAATTTTATCGGAAATATTGCGCCGAAAGGTGCGGCAGGCATCGGGGTTGGTGTCAATCGCCCAAACCAGTTCAAACCCAGCCCGATGAAACGGCAAGTCCATCCCACCACAGCCCGAAAAGAGAGAAATCATCGCCGGTTTTTGATTCCAATTATCAAGCTTATCCAGACGAGCTAAAAGTGCCATTTGATTGCCCATAAAAATTTCAGCCCCGCATAAAGCGCTAAAGCGCAACAATATATTATTATTTATTATAAGGTAATTTCAATTCCCGACTCCCGACTCTCGACTCCCTATTCCCTAAGCGCAGCGCTATTCCCATCAAAAAAGAGAGGTCAAAAATTGATTGCCTCTCCTTTTTAATATTTTCAATTTCTCAATGCGGATGGCGAGACTCGAACTCGCAAGGCAAAGCCACACGCCCCTCAAACGTGCGCGTATACCAATTCCGCCACATCCGCAGGTTGTCACGAAGCATGGGGGTTATCATCTCCGCCCGTGTTTCGCTAATTTACCACGATAGCACAAAAAAACGCAAGTGCAAAATTTATTTTTGGGGCAAATCCGGGGGGTGTCTTCCAGAGCGTCCCCAAATAACCTATCCTAACTTATTATTGCCCGAACAGCACCGAAGATGCGGTTTTCCAAAATCCTGATTGCCAATCGTGGGGAAATTGCCCTGCGGATTCTCCGAACTTGTGAAGAAATGGGGATTGCCACAGTGGCCGTCCACTCCACAGTCGATCGCCACGCCCTGCACGTGCAGTTGGCGGACGAAGCCGTTTGCATCGGCGAACCGAGCAGCAGCAAAAGCTACCTCAACATCCCCAACATCATCTCCGCAGCCCTGACCCGCAACGCCACCGCCATCCATCCGGGCTACGGCTTCCTGGCGGAAAACGCCCGCTTCGCCGAAATTTGTGCCGACCACGACATCGCCTTCATCGGCCCGACGCCGGAGGCGATCCGCTCGATGGGGGACAAATCCACGGCCAAGGAAACCATGCAGCGGGTGGGCGTCCCCACCATCCCCGGCAGCAATGGCCTCGTCACCGACGAGAAAGAAGCCACCCAGATCGCTCGGGAAATCGGCTATCCGGTGATCATCAAAGCCACGGCGGGGGGTGGCGGTCGGGGGATGCGGCTGGTGCAGAATCCGGAGGATCTCCCCAGACTGTTCGCGGCGGCCCAGGGAGAGGCGGAGGCGGCCTTCGGCAATCCGGGATTGTACATCGAAAAATTTATCGAGCGTCCCCGCCACATCGAATTTCAAATCCTCGCCGACAACTTCGGCAACGTCGTGCACCTGGGGGAGCGGGACTGTTCCATCCAGCGGCGCCACCAAAAGCTGTTGGAAGAGGCACCGAGTCCGGCGTTGAGCCCGGAACTGCGGCAAAAAATGGGGGATGCGGCGGTGAAGGCGGCAAAATCCATCAACTACACCGGGGCGGGGACGGTGGAATTTCTCCTCGATCGCCACGGCAATTTTTATTTTATGGAAATGAACACCCGCATCCAAGTGGAACATCCGGTTACGGAGACGATCACGGGTTTGGATCTGATCGCCGAACAGATCCGCATCGCCCAGGGGGAAAAACTGCACTTCACCCAGGATGACATCCAACTGCGGGGCCACGCGATCGAATGTCGGATCAACGCCGAAGATCCCGATCGCAACTTCCGACCCCACCCCGGACGGATCAGCGCCTATTTGCCGCCGGGGGGCAACGGCGTGCGGATAGACTCCCACGTTTACACCGATTATGAAATTCCCCCCTACTACGATTCCCTGATCGGGAAACTGATCGTCTGGGCCCCGGACCGCCCAGCCGCGATCGTCCGCATGAAACGAGCCCTGCGGGAGTTCGCCATCACCGGCGTCCCGACGACCATCGGCTTCCACCAAAAAATTATGGAAACCCAGGAATTCATCGACGGCGAGGTTTACACCAATTTCGTGGAACAGTGGATGAGCAAAAATTCCGACTCGGATAGTGCTGCGCGCAGGTAATGGGGAATGGGGAATGGGGAATGGGGAATGGGGAATGGGGAATGGGAAAAAACAGATTTTGAATCTAAAATCTAAAATCTAAAATCCCCACACCCCACCGAGCACACCCCACAATCACATCATCATCCGCAGGAGTCCCTGCTGTCCGAGTAATAGTTCCCGCAGTAGGCTGAAAATTCCCACCCAGATCACGGGGGTGATATCCACGCCACCGATGGGGGGGACGACTTTGCGGGTGACGGCCAAAAAGGGTTCCGTCGGCCAGTAGGCGAGGCTGAAGGGAAATCGATTGAGCTCGGCCTGGGGATACCAGGTGAGGACGATGCGGAAGATGAACAGCAGGGTCATCCCGGCCAGGAGCAGGCCGAGAGTCCAGTCCAAAATTGAAAAGCTGGTCATGGCTTTGACGAGAGAAGTTTAAGTTTTATAACGATTCCTCATTTTAACGGTCGGGGGGCGATCGCCCAAATTGGCGGTCTGAGTTGGACGGGTTCTCAGATTCCCCTCCGGCAAAGGGTGGAGAATTTCACAAAAATTGTTAAGATTACCAAAGAATAAATTTCTGTATTGCAAATAAGGATCGGATTCAGATGACTCCTTCATTGATGAACTTCTTCTACAGCCTGCTTGTGGGTATCCTGCTCGTAGTCGTCCCGGCGACGGTCGGCCTGATCTTTATCAGCCAGAAGGATAAAATCATTCGCTCGTAGGCGGCTCGGCCCGATCGCCCTCGACGAGAGGCGATCGCTTTTCGGCTCAGTTGAAGTCGTCCGGGAGTTGGGCGGATGGCAATAACTTCGTTGCCCGACCCGAACCCACTTCCCCGGACGCCGAGCCTGTACCACTAGAAGCCCTGTATGCTAGTCGCTTTCCGGGGAACGGTAGAGAATATGAATGGAACTCGCTAAGATAGGACTGGCATAGGAGATTAGATAATGGTCAATTTAGGATTGAACTGGAGCAGCCTGCTGGGGATCATCCTGGCCGTGGCTGGCGCGGCGCTATATTTTCTCCGTTCCTGGCGCCCGAAACTCGCCCGCGATCACGATATATTCTTCGCCGCCGTCGGTTTGCTCTGCGGTGGGATTCTCCTGTTTCAGGGGTGGCGACTCGATCCGATCCTGGCTTTCGGTCAGTTCATGCTGACGGGAACCGCCATTTTCTTCGCGGTGGAAAGCATCAAACTGCGGGGAGTCGCCACGATGAAGGCGAAGGAACGGGCTCCGGTGGTGGATGACGATCGCTATGTGAGCGACGTCTACCGGGTGGATGCCGAACTCGACGAACTCGAACCCGTGGAGGAGGATTACCCCCCCCAACCCGTCGCCCGCCAAATTCGGGGCAGCCGCGATTCGCGCTTGACAAAACCGGAAACTTATGATAGCGAAGCGACCCGTCGCCGTCCCAGCAGTCGCCGTCCCAGCAGCGAACGTCCCAGTTCAGTCGATCGCCCCCGCAAGCGTCCCCCGTCCCGCCCCCCGAGCAGCAGCAGACCGACGACCACCGAGGAGTGGGAAGCCTCCATCGATTCGGAAAACGATCGCCCGTACCGCAGCAGTCGCAGCAGCCGGCCCCCGTCCTCTCGCGGCGGCGGCTATTCCACGGATCTCGAAGAACCCAGAACGAGACGGCCGCGCCCTTCCGAGCGATATTCGGATCGCCGGGAGCGGGATACGACTTCGACGGACTATGTGGAATATCGGCCCGTCGATTACTCCGATGACGATTACGAAAGTTCGACTGAATATTAAAAACTCGATTTGGGGGGAGAATTGCCTGCCAGTTTCAGGGGATGTTCCATCCTCCCAACCCCGTGATTTTTAGAAACTCGATGATTTGGCGTTGGTGTAGGGCGATCGCGATCGCTCTACTTTCGATCATTATGATGGTGGGTTGTACTGCGATGCCCATCGACGGTTCGGTAGCCTACGGCGCCCTCAACAGCGGCGCGACGGACGAACAGCCCGCCTTAAGCGGTGACGGCCGGTTTTTGGCCTTCGTGTCCGATCGCGACGGCCAGAACCAGTTGTTGATCTACGACCTGCGACGGCGCAGTTATGAGAATTTGCTGGATTTGAAGCGATCGCGGGCGATCGTGCAGAGTCCCGGCCTCAGCTACACGGGCCGCTACATCGTTTATAGCGCCAACGAATCCGGACGGCCCGACATTTTCCTCTACGACCGCCTCACCCGCCGTTTGGAAATGCTGACGCGGGGATATCGCGGTTGGGTGAGGAACCCCAGCATCAGCCCCGACGGCCGCTATATTACCTTTGAAAGTGCCAGAAACGGGCAGTGGGACATCGAAATTTTCGATCGCGGCCCCAACATCGAACCGGACACCGTTGACTCGAGGTTTGCGGT
>JBNGCR010000052.1:2457-29056 GCA_050045915.1 Limnospira sp. | reverse complement strand
GTTTCAATCCCATTGCTAGGATTCATTAATTTGAAAGTCCGCCGGCCATAACCCCGATGAATGGGAGTTTCCAGACCCGGTTTTGGCGGACCCGATCGCGAATGGGCGTTTGAGCGATCCGCGATCGCCGCCTCGTCCGAACCCAAAATCCTCAAACCCTTACCGAGTAGAGGTTCTGGGGTTTTGGCGGACCCCCCGGGAAAATCGACCCCGCTTCGGTCCGCCAAAATTCAAAAGGTTCTATTCCGTTTTCCAGGTTCGGTGCTGCCCCGGCTGTTTTGCGAAGCAATCGAGTTTCGATCCCGTCGTTTTAATCGGATTGATTGATCATATCATATCCCAATCCGGTTGATTTCCTTTCGATCGCATCGCCGGGATTAGTTGATCAGGTCGGTTTTTTGGGTGATCGCCCCGATTTCTTTTCGGTTGTTGGCCGTGCCCGGGACTCCCGATCGCGGGACTCCCGCAACCGCAAGGCTTGCCGCGCCTCCTTGGAGAGTTTATCCCGCGGCACCTCGCCCTTTTCAAACGCCCAGATCGCAAAATTAATCCCCGGAACCACGTCGCGATCGCGGTGGTGATACCCGCAGGCTTCACAATTAAAATCGGGTGCGTTGCCGATCTCCTTCTGTCCGGCATTTCGATGTCCGCAAACCGGACAAGTCTGACTCGGCGCCTTGTCCTTTCCGGGTTTGACCTTTTCAAACTTCCGCCCGTAAGCCTCAGCCTTCCGTTCCAACTTGCCGATCAAGTCCCCGATCGACGCATCCAGGTGGGATTTGTTCGCCCCCCGGTTCTGGCTGCGGTTGTTGCGATCGAAGGACTGTCCGTCCTCGGAAACCTTCGCCTTCGCCTTTCCTTTGATATTCTGCAACCCATCCTCGACCCCGATCGCGTCATATTTGCGGGCCAGCCAGGTTGTCGTCTTTTGAATGTGCGATCGTCGCCGCAGTTTATTTTTCCGGTTCAGCTTGGCGACCTGTTTCCGCAGCTTCATGATACCCCGGCTTTTGGAAAACGGTTGCTTGTCCCCCGGAAATGTCGCCCGATGTCGCAACCGCTGAAACGCCGAACCCGTCAGCACTCCGTCGCCGATCAGTTGGCGCACTTGCTCGATAGTCCGGCACCGCTTCAACTCCCGACGGGCCTCGGCGGACAGGTGGGGCGACGCGGATTTGATAACATCTTCGTCAACCTGCGGATGTCCCAGCCACAGGATCAACCGGGCGTCCATTTTGCGATCGATCTCCCGGAGAAGCCGAGATTTTTTCTCCTCCGACATCCGCTCCCACCGGGGTTTTTTCCATGCCCCCCGATCCGAAGTGATCCAATTTTCCTCCTTCCATCCCGTATCGATGCCGATAAATCCGTGAGTGCGGGTGTAGCCGCCTTTCGCCCGGTCGAAATCTCCCGTCAGTTGAATGAACCAACCGTTCGCCGTCTCCAGAATCTTGAACGTCTTGATCCGCCGTTCGGCATTGTCTCCCCAGCGGGCATCCAAATTGGGTATTTCGGCCCGTCCCAACCCCGGAATTTGAATCGTATTCTCGCCGACCAATCTCACCGGGTCGGCCGTGTGGGGTTTGGATTGTCCGGCATTTGGGTTGGGGTGAATGACGGTCGCAATGGAATGGTGTCGGCCCTTAAATTTGGGTCGCCCCCGCCCCAAATCATTTTGTCCGAACTTCGACTTTTCATATTCCTGCCAACTGGTGGACAGCAATGCCAAAGTTCCCATCCGATACTTTGCAGGGACTTTTTTAATAATTTTTAATGCTTCTGGATCTTTGACCCACAGATGCAATCCCTTGTCAACTCCGAGCAAGTTCAAGGCTCGGGCTTTTTTTGGGGCGTTCATACTGGGAGACATCACGTTCGGCGGGTTGATGGGCTGTAAATTCTCGTCAACCGCTATCGAGTCCCCGATCGCGCAACTGTAGCCCCAACCCCCCAACCAACCGTTCGCCCACCGTTCCGAGGTGGAGGGTTTGGCCGTCGTCAAAACGTGCCGGGACGGGTCGAGGGTCGCCAGTTTTTCCCGCGGCGACTCATCCTTTCCGAGGGTGTATTGTTTGGCGATCGCGCAGTTCGCCACGATCCACCGGGAGGAGTCGTCCACCAACGGACAGTAGGGGATCAACTGCGTTTTTTTGTCCGGCTGGCTGGGGTCTTTTTCTTCGATGGGGATGGAGTAATACCGCCACGGCAGGTCAGATTTGAGCGATCGCCCTGCGGGTGCTGTCCCGACTTTCTTGTAACCGTAGGTGTACTTTTCATATCTCAGCAATTCGGCGAGGGCGTAATTCCAGAAGTAACGGAGGCTCTTCTGCCATTGCCGGATAATTTCCACTTGCCGGGGTGTGGGATTGAACCGAAATTCCAATACCTTGACTTGTCGCGAATTTTCGGGTGCCATGATCGAAAAATTTTCGGAGGAGCGGATTTATTTCCCATCATACGCTAAAATAATGAGTCAAGGGCCTGTTTCGGAGCCCACCTGGAGCCCTTCGGGGCAGGGTTGCGCCAAAAGCGCTACAAATCCCAGCCAGCACCCGTCCGTCGGGATATTCAATAGCGGGCTGAATCTTATTCGCTAGGATTGAAGGGGGGAGCGAGAAATCATCGCTTCCCCCTTCGCGCGATCGCCCGGGGCTGAAGTCCGACAACTCATTTCAGGTCGCCGAGGATTCCCGCATTTTTAGGCAGCCAAAAACGCGATCACACGTCAACTCGATTTCGACTCCTTTCAAAACGGCAATGCCTCCACACCTTCGCACAATTCCGGCTGTTGCCCGGGTCGAAAAAATCGCCTGAATCATCTTATTTTGAAGTCGGGAATGTCGCGCCTTCTGCGTGGGTTTCCGGATGGTTTTTACGTCAATATATTCGCGGGCGGGTCGGGTTTCCGGCTGTTTTAAAAATTCTTTCAGCGTTATTTCTAACTTTGGAGCAACTGTCATTTTGTCAATACCTCCAATTTTTGGGAATTATAGCGATTGGCGATCGAATAAAACCGTTAAGGCAAAAAAATATCCGCGAGTGTGACTGATAGTCCGTAGACTTATCATCCACACGGAGCCATCATGAGTTTATGGACAAGTCAAAAGCCAAAACTTTAAAAGCCTTGGGTGTACTAATTAGACAATATAGAATGGCTGTCGGTATCTCCCAAGAGGAACTGGGGCTGCGTTGCAACCTCGATCGAACGTATATATCTGGACTAGAACGTGGTGTCAGAAATCCATCTCTTACTGCTCTTGTAGCCCTTGCTGATGGCTTAGATACAACCGTATCTAAACTTCTTGAAACCCTAGAAGAAGAGATCATAAAAATCGAATGAATTCCAATTTAATCGAAAATTTCAAAGCCAAACTAAAACCGAATTTATCTCAATTTAAAGTGTTTAGTTTGTTGGCAGATCGACAGTGGCACTGTCGCACCTGTGAAGGCAAGCAAGTTGCTTCCGAGCAATATGCTGGAGGAGGTGGAATTCAAGGGCTAGAGCGGGGAACGAAAAGCCGTCCGGGGCTACATCTTGAGACAAAACGTGATTTCTGCAAAATTTGCGATAAAAAAACGACATGGGATCGATGGACTGGACAAATAAAATCATCTAATGCTCCTTCTGGTATGCCCAAGAAATTGGCGGACAGAATTTTGAAAATATATGACTATAAAGATGTGATTGAAAATCGAAAAAGACCCGCTCATGAATTGATAATAGATCATCGTTTTCCGATGGAGCGTTGGGATACAATTGAACCCAATCACGATGTTAATATGGGCGAAGAAGATATCAAAAGAAGGTTTCAGCTTCTCAAAAAAGATCGTGCTGGAAACCATAATTTACTCAAATCAAGAAGTTCTGAAAGATGCATTAAAACTGGTAAAAGAGGTGAACCGATGGGAATCCGCTTCTGGTATTCTGGCGGAGAAAACTGGCCCGAAAACATTCCGCAATTGGGAGCAGAAGCAGAAGCAGGTTGCATCGGTTGCGGTTGGTATGATTTTGAATCATGGCGTAACGCTCTTAATGCAACGTTAGCTGAACATCAATAAAGGGTTTTTCTGAGACGACAATATTTTTATCGTTTGTCACGATCGCGTTTAAGTAAGGGATGAGAGAATAGCCAATACATTCAGCCAGACGTGGAGGCACAGCATTTCCAATTTGCCACATTGCTTTTTTCATCGTTCCCTCGAAGATAAAAGAGTCTGGAAATGTTTGCAATCTAGCCATTTCACGTGCTGAAATAACTCGATTTAGATGGGGATGAATATGAGTTCCGCCGTGATTTTCTTTGATAGTCATACTGGGTTTTCCCGGATACTGTCGCTTAAAGGCATCCACATAGGTTTTATACAAGGAACCTCCCGGAGGAACTTTTGATATGCGTTCCATATATTCAGGAGAATGACGAGTCCATTCATGATTAATACTGGGAATGGGTTCGTAAGCTGGAAGATCGAAAATTGCCGACTCAATCGGCTTATATTGTTCTGGTAATAATTGAGGATTTGGATAAGGATTGTGCATTCCAAATCGATTCGCTATAAAAATAGATCTGGGTCGAATTTGGGGAACACCGTATGCCGCAGATTCAAGTATTGCAACCGAAACGTTCGTGTAACCAATTGCTTCAAAAGCTTCAAAAATAGCTTGTTTAACCTGCCCTTTTTTCATGGTTAAAATGCCCGGAACATTTTCCATGACGACATACCAAGGGCGGATTTCAGAAACAATGCGAACAAATTCTTTAAATAAATGATTGCGAGGATCGTTTGGATCGCGCTTTCCAGCAACAGAAAATCCTTGGCAAGGTGGGCCTCCGGCGACAAGATGAACGGAAGGAGAACCAATTTGAGAAAGCCACTTTTGAGGATTGAAATCGGTAATATTTCCGCAAAAATGGTGACAATTCGGGAAATTTCTATTATGAGTTGCCGACGCAATTGGATTGATTTCTACGCTGGCTACGGGATTCAAGCTTGCTTGTAAAAAACCCTGTGTAATTCCCCCTGCACCACAAAATAAATCAATAAAATTATAAGTTTGTAAAGGCTTACACCTGGTGTTGATGTCAACTTGAATTTGGTGAGGATCGCGTCTCGTCGTTGCCAGTTCACGCTGAATCCTTTCATAACGACCTAATTTTGCTTTTTTTTGTTTCCTTGCACTATTATTGTGGGGATCATCTGGGAATAAGGATAATTGTAAGTCCATCACTTTAAGAACAAACGAGCTAAACAACCACATCGTGACAGATAGTCTACGCGATGTCAAGGCTCAGTCAAAACCTCCCCCGTCTCCGGATCGAACAGGTGAATTTTTTCCGATGCGATCGCCAGCCCGATTTCCTCCCCCAATTTCACCCCGGAATGGGCAGAAATTCTCACCTGTAAAGTCTCCTCCGGCGGATGGGTAAACTTGACCGATAATAAGGTTTCGTGTCCCAATGCTTCGATACGGTGAACCCGGACTCTCAAATTATCGGCCGAAGGAATAGCCGGGGTGAGATGTTCCGGCCGCACCCCCAAAAGTACCGACATATCCCCCAATTTAGAATAGCGATCGCCCAAAAATAGGCGAAAATGGGGGTAGATCAATTCCCCTGTTTTGGAGAGTCGGACCGGCAAAAAATTCATCGGCGGGGAACCGATAAACTCGGCAACGAAACGGTTGGCGGGGAAATCGTACAAATCCAAAGGGGCGGCGATTTGCTGAACCTGTCCGGCGTTCATCACCGCGATGCGAGTGCCCATCGTCATGGCTTCGGTTTGGTCGTGGGTGACGTAAATTGTCGTCGTGCCCAACTGCCGCTGCAACTCCACAATTTGCGATCGCATCTCCGTCCGCAACCGGGCATCCAAATTAGAAAGGGGTTCGTCCATCAAAAACACCTGGGGATTGCGGGCCATCGCCCGCCCCAACGCCACCCGCTGCTTCTGTCCCCCGGAGAGTTGTTTGGGGAGGCGGTCCAGCAGCGGTTCAATCTGGAGGATTTGAGCCACCTGCCCCACCCGGCCGGCCACCGATCGCTCCCCTTCCGACCGATACCGCAGGGATTTAGGCAGATTTCGCGTCCCCGCCGCCAACAGGCGATCGCGGAGATTGTCCCGATTTCGGGTTCGCCGCAACCCGAACGCCAAATTATCGTAAACCGTCAGGTGGGGATAGAGGGCGTAATTTTGGAACACCATCGCCACATCCCGGGCCTTGGGGGGGCGATCGTTCGCCAGGGTGTCCCCGATCCAAATTTTCCCCGCCGTCGGCGTTTCCAACCCCGCGATCAGCCGCAGCAGGGTACTTTTTCCGCAACCCGACGGCCCGACGAGTACCATAAACTCCCCGTCGGATACCGTCAAATTAATATTGCGAAGTACCGCGTCGGATGGGGAGTTGGGTGTCAATTCCGCTTTCGGGGAAGAAAAGCGTTTGTAGAGATTTTCCAGGACGACTTCAGCCATTGCCCGACCCCTCGCCGCCGATCGCCTGTATGGGGCGATTCACCGCCACGATCCGCTCCGAAGACCCCATGGACACCATACGATCGCCCGTGCCATCTTTGCCCCACATCGGCACGACATCGGGGATTAAATGGACGAGGCGATTTTCGCTCGTCAGCAGGTACACCGCCAGTCCAGGCGTCGCCACCGCCATCCCCGCGAGGCAGTCGTCAGCCGAGTCGAACTGCAACATCTGGGTGCCGATGCCCCCCCGGTGGCTGCTCCGCAGGTTTTTCATCGAAATCTTTTTGATAAATCCTCGCTCCGACACCAACAGCAAATTCTCCTCCGGCGTCAGGGTGACGCACCCGGCCAGACGCTCCTGTTTCCGGAGCCGCGTCGCCTGGGAGCCCTGGGCCGATCGCCCCATGACGGGGATTTGGTCGCCGTTGATATCCATCCGCATCAGCCGCCCCCCGGAGGTCGCCAACACGACGCGATCGCCCGGTTTGCTGAGGTTGCCATAACTCAACTCGTCCTGATCTTTCAGCTTGATCACCGTAATTCCCCGATTGGTCAATTCCGTCAAATCGGACAGGGCTAGCCGCTTGATTTTACCCTGTCCCGACAGCATGATCAGATCCGTCATCGCCGGAAAAGCCGACAGCAGCAGGGGCGCGACGATCAGATCCTGGGGGCTGACGGGGGCATCTTTGGAAGCCGACGGGGGCAATAACGTGATCAGGGGGACGCCGCGCGATCGCGCCGAACCGCCGGGAATGTCGGCTACGTTCAGGGGATAAGCCTTGCCCATGCGGTTGAGAATGACCATCTGTTGGGCGGTGGTCGTCCGGTAGGTGGCGACGGGGAAATCCTCCCCGGTTTCGACGGTGATATCTTCCGACATCCGCGATCGCGACTCGGCCGTTTTGGGGGGCAGACGCCGGACGTACCCCCGATAAGACACCTCGACGACGGTATCTTCTTCGGGGAGTTGGGGTTGTAAAATGGCGGTTTTTTTGGGTGGGTCGGCCGTGGCGGTACTGCCGCCCTGTTTGCCCTCGGTGGCGGGTTCCGGCGTGGGGGAAATGATCCGGGTTCGACGGGCGTCGCCGTAGCGCTTTTTGAGCGATCGCAGCTCTTTTTTCAGGGATTTGAGCAGCTCCGACCGATCCTCCAACAGTCGGTGCAGCCGCGCGATCTCCGCCGTCAGCTCGTCAAATTCGTCCTGCAGTTTTTGCCGTTCCAACCCCGTCAGCCGCCGCATCGGCATCGCCAAAATCGCGTCAGCCTGCTGTCCGTCAAGATCCAAACGGCTTTGCAGGGAGACTTTCGCCGTGCTCCCGTCCGGGGCATTTCGCAAAATCGCGATCGCCTCGTCCAAATTCGATAAAGCCTTCAGCAGCCCCGCCACCAGGTGGGCACGGCGTTCGGCCACCCCCAACTCGTGGGTGTAGCGCCGCACCAGGGTTCGCTCCCGAAATTGCAAAAATTCTTGCAGGATCTGCCGCAGGGTCAATTGTCGGGGCTGGTTATTCACCAAGGCCAGGAAAATCGCCCCGAATTTCGACATCAGATCCGTGTGTTGGTAGAGGTGGTGCAGGACGACTTCCGGGGTGGCCTCCCGCTTCAGTTCGATCACCACCCGCATCCCCTCCCGGGAGCTCTCATCGCGGATGTCGGAAATTCCCTCCAGACGCCCGGAATTGACGAAACCCGCCACCTTTTCGATCCAGCCGGCTTTGTTGACTTGGAAGGGCAGTTCCGTCACCACGATCGCGGTTTTCGTCCGCCGCCGGCCCGCCGTGGGTACCTGTTCGATGCGGGCGATCCCCCGCATGACGATGCTGCCCCGCCCGTGGGTGTAGGCGTCCGTGATGCCCTCGGTGGCGACGATTTCCCCCCCGGTGGGGAAGTCCGGCCCGGGGATCAGTTGCATCAATTTTTTGTCGGAGAGGTCGGGGCGATCGATTAAAGCGATCAACCCGTCCACCACTTCCCCCAAATTATGGGGCGGCACGTTGGTGGCCATACCCACGGCGATGCCGGAGGAACCGTTGAGGAGGAGGAAGGGCAGTTGGGCGGGGAGGACCGTGGGTTCCTGCTGGGAGTTGTCGAAGTTGCTGGCGAAATCGACGGTGGCCTCCCCCACCTGGGTCAGCAGGCCCTCGTTGCCGATTTCCGCCAACCGGGTTTCGGTGTACCGCATAGCGGCGGGAGGGTCGTTGTCCACCGAACCGAAGTTGCCGTGTCCGGCTAGAAGGGGGTAGCGGCTGGAGAAGTCCTGCACCAAGCGGACTAGGGCGTCGTACACCGACTGGTCGCCGTGGGGGTGGTATTTGCCCAGGACGTCCCCCACGACGCGGGCACATTTCCGGTAGGGGCGATCGGGGGTCAGCCCCAGTTCGTGCATGGCGTAGAGGATGCGGCGGTGGACGGGTTTGAGTCCGTCCCGGACGTCCGGCAACGCCCGCCCCACGATCACACTCATGGCGTATTCGAGGTACGACTGCTGCATTTCGGTGTGGAGCGACGTGGGGATCACTTCCCCGGAGAGGAGGTTTAACTGTCTGGCCATGAGGAAAGATCGGTGTGAGTATCTATAGCGGGGAACAGGGAACGGAAAAAACAAATGTTGACCGTCTGGATGTTAGTGTTGGTCTTTGTCCTGACCGTTCTGGCAACTGCCACGAGAATTGACCGAGGTTTAAAAACGCTGGAGTTGAAGCCGTCGCGGACTTGTTGTTTTTTACGTCATACCATTTTAATTGCAGACCGGGCAACACCACTCAACCCCCGTTTTTGCCGTCGCCCGGTGGCGGGTGGAAGTCCGAGACGAGTCGAATTTGTGGGGTTTGCCCCCGGACGGCTCTCGCTCTCAATGGCAATGTCGGACATCTCTCGCTACACTGTTTGGAGTTGTACCCGGGTTGGGGGCGCGATCGCTGGACCCCCACCTCGGCCGGAGCTCAATTGCTCCCGGGGTGGAGAGTCTGACGAACTGTTTCGGGAAAAACAAGATCGGAGATTCCTTGCAGTTTTGTAGGGAGAAGCCATTGATTCTAAGATCGAGCAAAACCCAAAGTGCTCTCAACTGCTCCGGCCCAGAATGGGTTTCGAGCCGGTCACAGTCGCAACCGCCCCCGTTCATTTGACCTCGGAGAGTCCGGAGGTTCTTTCCGTTCCGATTGACACGCCCCGCCCGGAAGGGGGAGGCTTGAGACTCAAATTATCGGTCATAATGAAAAGCGGGGCTTTTTGCAGGCCTGACTTTTTCAATCCAGGTCGTGCTAAGATTGCACATCGTTACTGGAGAGTTTGTCCAGCGGAGATTTAGATGAAGACCGTTCTGATTGTAGAAGATGATCCAGTTAACGCCCGCGTTTTTGCCAAAATCTTGAGCAAGCGGGGGGGGTTGGCTGTCAAACACACCGAAGATGTGGATGAAGTGATGGCGATAGCCCGCACCCAAGAAGCTGACCTGATCTTGATGGACGTGTCCTTAGCCCGCAGTGTTTACGAGGGCAAGGCGGTGGACGGTATCAAAATCACCCAATTACTCAAGGGCGATCCACAGACGGCGAACTTGCCGATCATTCTGGTGACGGCCCACGCGATGGCCGGCGATCGCGAAGATTTTTTGGCCGAAAGCGGTGCGGACGATTACATTTCCAAACCGGTGATCGACCACCAAGAATTTGTGGAAAAAATTAAGTCCCTATTGCCGAAATAATTAGGAGAAGCGACCGAGACTCCACCGAATTGGGCATTATTTTCCGTAGCATCTCGACCGCCTCCGGTTCTGCTTGCTCGGACCGCCTTTAACGTGTTCCCGGGGCGGGTTGGTCTTCGAGTTGGGCGATCGTCTCTCGCATCTGCGGCGTCGAGAGAAAGGCTTGGGTATCCCGGATCAGCCGATCGCCCCACAGGTTTTCCCGCAAAAATTCCACTTCGGCATAGCGACGGTCGATTTGCAGGGCCGTCCGTCCGAGTTCCAGCGCTTTTTCCGCCTCACCCCGGCGGTGCAGGGCGACGGCGATCGCCAGCATGGGTTCGGCTGCGGTTGCGTCGATGGCGATCGCTTCTTGCCAGCGACGGACGGCTGAGTCCCTTTCTCCGAGTTCATATTCCACCAGCCCGATATTGTTGATCGCCGGCCAGAGGCTCTTTTCCTGGTCGTAGGCTTTCTCGTACCGGGCGATCGCTTCGTCAAACTGTTCCAGTCGGAAATAGGCGTTGCCGAGGTCGAACAGGGCACCGGGAACGTCGGGTTTGAGTTGCAACCCCTTCTCGATTTCATCGACAGATTTCTGATACTCTCCCCGGCGAAAATAGGCTTCCCCCAACACAAACAAAACCCCCGGATTGTCGGGTTCCAGGGTTTGGGCCTTCCGCAGGGCTTCGATGCCCTCTTCCACCCGGTCTATCTGGACGTAGAGGCTTCCCAGCAGCGCCCAGGTCTGATGGTTGTCGGGCGCCAGTTGGGTGGCCAGTTCCGCCCGGGGAATGGCGAGCTGATATTGCTGGAACCGCGTCAGTTGGGCGGCTTCCTCGATCAGGCCGAGTCCCGTCTGTTCGAGTTGCTCCGATTCGAGTTTCAGGGTGTAGGGCAACAGAGCTTGGGCCGCGGCCGGTCTGGCCAAACCCGTCAGACCGAGGGCGACGGAAAGCGCCAGCAGGGAAATGCGGTCGAGTCCGGTCAAACGTGACAATTTCGAGATCCAAATCATAGTTAGCAATTGTACGCGATCGTGGGGAAAATATATAGCACCGCACGCCCAGGGTAGGGGCGGAGGGAAATTAATGATTAATTATTAATGATTAATTATTAATTATCCAAGGGTAGCCAAATTTCAAATTCCGTCCCCACACCCAAGTCCGATCGCAACTCAAATTTACCCCCGTGTTTGGCGGTGACGATCTGGTAACTGAGTCCCAAACTGGTTTCTTTGTCGGCGCGGCGGCGGGTGGAAAAGGACTCCAAAATTTTTTGTTGCTCTCCGAGGGACATTCCGGGGCCGTTGTCGGCAATTTGAATTAACACCCACCGCCGTCCGTCACGCGATGGGCCGGGGGCGCTTCCGTCGCCCAGGCAGACTTTCACGGTGATGTCAATCCGGGGGATCTCGCCACGCTCGAATCCCGACGCCGACCCGAACTCCTCCACCCAGTCCCGTCGGACGGCGCGATTGATCAGAGCGTCGATGGCGTTGGTGAGGATATTCATGAACACCTGATTGAGTTGTCCGACATAGCAGGAGACGGGGGGAACCCGGCCGTAGTGGCGGGCGATCGCGATCTCGCCGGAAATGCGACTTTTGAGCAGCAACAAAATGCCGTCCAAACACCCCTGCAAGTCGGCCGGTTTCGGGTGCACGTCGTCGATGTGGCAAAAATTCTGCAAACCCGTCGCCAGCCGGTTCAGGCGTTCGGCGCCCCCGTGAATGCTTCGGGTGAGGCGGGGCAAATCTTCCCGCAAAAAGTCGAGTTCGATCTCCTCCCGCAGCGATCGCACCGAGTCCGGGAACTCGGGGACGTGCCGTTCGTAGGCCGATAGCAGCGCCATCAGATCTTCGGCATACTGGGTCAGATGGCTCAAATTGCCCCAAATGAACCCCACCGGGTCCAAAATTTCGTGGGCCACCCCGTCCACCATCCGCCCCAAGCTGGCCATCTTTTCGCTCTGGATCATCTGCACCTGGGTGCGTTCGTAGCGGACTTGGGTTTCGATCCCCCGGATCTGCCAGTGGGCGATGTTGAGCTCGTCGATACTGAGGATGGAATAGGGGATCGGGTCGGTTTCCCCATGTTTGACGACGACGGGTTCTCCGAGCCATTCAGGGGGCCGGCGGAAGGCTTGGCGGGCGGCCTCCAACAGGGTGAGGCGCTCCGGCAAAATCAGCGCCGGCACCCCGGCGTAACTGTGACAGACCCCCACGGACTCCCCTTGCAACAGTTCCCACCCCCGCGGCCGGATTGGCAATTCCAACAGTTGCCGTCGCGAGAGCAACCCCCACAGGCGGGGAGGTTGAGATTCGTCGTCGTCCCAGATCAATACCCCCGGCAGCCTGGGGTTCTGCCGAAACGCTTGGATCACTTCCTCGGTTCGGGAGTGGGAACGGATGCCGAAATGATGGCGCGGCAAATCCCCCAGAGTCGCTTCTAAATCCAAATCTGGGCGATTTCCCTCCAACAGTCGGGGGGGGGATAAATGGGTCGTCAATTCATCTGACACGGGACAAAATTGGGCGCAGCTCGGGTCTGCCGTCGCGATCTCTGGGTTTCACGGCAAAACGGGGATGATTCCTCGGTGTGGCGACTCGCACACCTGCGTTTAATATATCAGTTTTCGGGGGGGTCCGGTTCTCCGACGCCGAGCCAAAATCCGTCTGGGGCGACGGTGCGATCGCATTCGAGAGGGGACAGGTTGATGCCTTTGGCCCGAAATAGGTTGCATCCGACGAATGTTGCCCCCTCGAGGCGGGCGCGTTCCAAATTGGCCCTTTGGAGATCGACATTTCGCAAGTGGGCCGATCGCAAATCGGCGTTGTATAAGTCGGCCCCCTGCAAGTTGATGTCGCACAGGGTGGCCCCTCGCAAATTGCCGGAGCGCAGGTTGGCTCGGGACAGGTTGCTCGTCCGGAGGGTGGCATCGGCGAGATTGCTGTGGTAGAGTTGGATGTCGCCGAACTCGACCCCGACAATCTGGGTTTTTTGGAGGTTCGCGTAGCTGAGGTTGGCGTAGGGCATATGGAGTTGGAGCAAGTCAGAGCCCTCTAAGTTGATGTCTTCCAAGTTGGCTTCAAATAGATTGGCCATTTGGAGGGCGATCGCCCCAAAATTACGCCGTCCACCCGCATATTGAGACAATAACTCCTTCACATTGAATTGTTGCATCTCGCTCTTTGAGCCGTAAACGTGCCATCCCGTCCCGGAGGGGAACTCGGGTATTTGGGCTGAATTCTGATTGACAATTTACCGCCTCGTAACAAAAGTTTAAGTTAAATTAATATTTTTTTAGGGTTTGGAATGGTTGCCAAAAATCCCCCATTTTTGATGGGATCTCGCCGTCGAAACTGGATAAGGCAAGCTGATGGGAGAGTTCAAGGAATCAAATAGCCGGTGGTTTTGTAGATGTAATCTTGCACCCGCTGATAGGCGCCGGGATTGCTGTGGGGATTGATAATAATTTGCTCCCGGGCGTTGGGCAACCAAAATAGAATCCGCTGGGTGGTGTCGCAGCTAAAGGCTCGGATGCGGCTCAAGTCAATAATATATTCGTTGCGATCGTAATTGATTCGGATCCAAGATCCGGCGGCGGGACTGCCTGCCGTTTGCTGCTTGATATAATCGAGGATAATTTGATAGGCTTCCGGATTGGTCTTGGGATGAATGACGATGGGCTGATTGCCATCTTTCAACCAAAACGTCAGGCGATGATTCGGTCCGGCACAGAATGCACCGATGCTGGCCAGATCGATGATATAGGTTTCTCTTTCGTAAAGCAGTTTGATCCAGTGCGTCACGAGATTACCTCAACCCGCGAGTCCTTCGATAGCAACTTTCAATCTCATCAGGTTCATGGAAACAAGGGGGACACCCCGACCGACAAATGTGGATTTGACGGCCGGGTGGCAATCCGATTTAGGGGGCGTCGGCTGACGCATTCAGCACCGCGCTCAACTTGCCGTCTGGCTCGACTCCGTTCTCTTCTGCGAGGGTTGTTTTTCCCGGGATCTCCGAGCCGCAGGCCGCCTGCACCAAACCCCGGAACAGGGGGTGAGGGGCGTTGGGTCGGGACTGAAACTCGGGGTGGAACTGGGTGGCGATGAAAAACGGATGCTTGGGAAGTTCGATGATCTCCACCAGGCGGCCGTCCGGGGAAGTGCCACTGATAACATAACCCGTTTCCAGGAACAGCGTCCGGTAGGCGTTGTTGAATTCGTACCGGTGGCGGTGGCGTTCGTAGACTACCTCTTGATCGTAGAGCTTGAAGGTGAGGGTATCCGGTTGCAAGCGGCAGGGATAGAGTCCCAACCGCATCGTGCCGCCGAGATCGACGACGTCTTGCTGTTCCGGCAGTAGGTTGATCACCGGGTTGGGGGTGTCGGGGTCAAATTCGGCGCTGTCGGCCCCCGGGAGTCCGGCGCTGTAGCGGGCCCACTCGATGATCGAACATTGCATCCCCAAGCACAGTCCCAAAAAGGGGATCTGATGTTCTCGGGCGTGGCGGATGGCGGCGATTTTGCCGTCGATGCCCCGCACCCCGAACCCGCCGGGGACGATGATGCCGTGGATGCCTTGGAGGGCGGATTCGACGTCGGAGATTTGCAGGTCTTCCGAGTTGACCCAGCGCAGGTTCACTTCGGCCCCCACCGCGATCGCGGCGTGGCGGAGGGCTTCGACGACGGACAGGTAGGCGTCGCTCAACTGGATGTATTTGCCGACGATCGCGATTTCGATATTCTTGCGGGGCAGGGGGGGAATGTCGGTGCCCCGGCGGTGGTAGAGGCGATCGACGAGGGTCTGCCATGCGGTGAGGTCGGGTTGCCGCTGTTCGAGTTGCAGCAGTTCTAGGGTTTGCTGGGCCAGCCCCTCCCGTTCCAAAATCAGTGGCACTTCGTAGATGCTATCCGCGTCTTGGGCGGTGATGACGCTTTCTACCTCTACGTCACAGAATTCCGAGACTTTTTCTTTGAGGCCGGGGGGCAAGGGGCGATCGCACCGGCAGACGAGGATATCGGGCTGGATGCCGATGGACCGCAGTTCCTTGACGGAGTGCTGGGTGGGTTTGGTCTTCATCTCCCCGGCGGCGCCGATGAAGGGCATCAGGGTGACGTGGAGGTAGACTACGTTTTTGCGGCCCACGTCTTTGCGGAATTGCCGGATCGCCTCTAAAAAGGGCAGGGACTCGATGTCCCCCACGGTGCCGCCCACTTCGGTGATCACCACGTCGGAGTTGGTGTTTTGGGCGACCCGGTGGATGCGTTCCTTGCATTCGTTGGTGATGTGGGGGATCACCTGGACGGTCCCCCCCTGGTAGTCGCCCCGCCGTTCTTTGTTGATTACGGCTTGGTAGATTGACCCGGCGGTGACGCTGTTGAGGCGGGACATGGAGGTGTCGGTAAATCGCTCGTAATGCCCCAGATCGAGGTCGGTTTCCGCCCCGTCCTGGGTGACGAAGACTTCCCCGTGCTGAAACGGGCTCATGGTGCCGGGATCGACGTTGATGTAGGGGTCCAATTTGAGAATCGAAACGGAATAGTCCCGGGATTTCAACAGGCGCCCCAAACTCGCCGCGACAATTCCCTTGCCGATGCTGGAAACAACACCACCTGTAATAAAAACAAACTTAGTCATAAAAAAAATGATCCAACGCTAACCCTGCCTTGGGGAACTGTATTCATTGTGCCACAATCCTATCCGAGCTCGGCCGGGAAACCTAAAACTGTCAAGGGTGAATCTCGACCGGCGATCGGGGTTTGAAATGGGCGATAAACGGGGGTGACATCGTTCCGAATGGTCGGCTTTCGACCGCGCAAAACGGCGGCGATCGGAGCAGATTTCGATCGCCAAACTGACCGCATCAATTGAGTTTCATGCCACTTTGTTCCTGTCGCACGAGAGGGTTTGAAATGGGCGGCGATCGTCGCGCCGGTTTTTTAAACACAAAAAAAGGGGACGATTTTTCGAGCCTTCACTTACAATTGAAAGATTGATGGGAGACGGGAAATCATCAACCCCGTCATGCAACTCGCACCGATGCTTTTTAGATTCCAGCCGGCCCTCGAACCGTCGGAATCACCGCTCCACCAACAGGACTCCCATGTATCATCGCTGATTGAAATTGCAATCGATCGCACATCTACACTAGACTATGGCTTTTTCAGTTACCCAAAATCATGATACTGCAGATCGACTCGATCGGCTTCGGGGTGAAACCACCGGATCGGGTAATTTCCCGGCGACCCTCGGGGGAGATCCCGCCGTCACGCGACCGCGGCGCGGAATCCTAGGCCGTGACGGATGTCCTGAGAAGGGATTTGGGGGGGGCCGAGGTGAAATGACTTCAATTGCTGCCGGCGACCCCCTCCGGCAATGCTGGGGTGAGATTCTATCGTAGGCAACAGGCAACAGGAAATCGGGAAATCGGGAAAAACAGCCATCACTGTATCGGTTTCAGAGTTTGGTGAGATCCGAAGTACCCGGGTGGTTACTATACCATTCCGATCCGCGCGATCGACAGGTTCAAAAAGATTCCTCTCCCGTTCCGGAATCCGCTCAAAATTCCGTGAAGAAAGGACAAGATTCGGTCATTTTGTTTTCACTTCTCAGCGGTCAATTTTCCCTGGAAGTTGACCGCTTATCTCATCCGGTTGAATTGGATTCAATTGGGTGAGATTTTTATGTGAAGCAATGGGCGATCGGCGGGGGATTCGGGGGCAGGGGGAATGGCGGGGTTGAGGGAAATCTGAACTTTCCGCGATCCGGAACATTTGGAGATATAATTCATTCAGTCTATCAGAGAAACTCCCATCTCTTCGTTGCTGCCGTGTCTGTTTTGTGGACTCCCCTGTTACCATTTTATCATCTACAACAATGAAATTCAAAGCATCCACCCCAATCTCCTTTTTATTTTTACTGATTATCCCCTTTCAATCGACGGCGGAGGCGAACCCGAAATCACCGCCGGCGATCGCCCAAATTTCACGCAGTGACAGCCGACAAATGAACCCCGACTCCACCGATCGCCCCGCCGGACTTTACGTCCAATCCGAAGCTGAAACACAACTGGCGTTCCCCCTCAAACGGACGACCGTCAACGCCAAAGTCTCGGGGAATGTGTCGCGGGTGGCGGTGACTCAAACCTTTGAAAATCCCTTCGATGAACCTTTAGAAGCAATTTATATTTTTCCCCTCCCCGACGAAGCCGCCGTTGACGAAATGGAAATCAAAATCGGCGATCGCATCATCAAAGCCGATATCAAAAAGCGGGAAGAAGCGAGGGAAATTTACGAACGGGCGAGGGAACAGGGACAGACGGCAGGTTTACTCGAACAAGAAAGGGCGAATATTTTTACTCAATCTTTGGCAAATATTCGCCCCGGAGAAACTATCGAAGTCACGATCCGCTACATCGATCGCCTGCAATTTGACGGGGGGGATTACGAGTTCGTATTTCCCACGGTCGTCGGCCCCCGATACATCCCCGGAACCCCCCTAAATGGGCAGCCCGGAACCGATCGCGTCCCCGACGCATCCCGCATCAATCCGCCGGTTCTCCCCCCCGAAATTCCCTCCGACCATCAAATCGAAATTGCGGTGGAAATTGAAGCCGGTGTTCCCATCCGAGATCTGCGATCACCCTCCCACGATATCGTCACCGAAAATCGGGGAGATGCCGTCCGAGTCACCCTGGCAGAGGGCGATCGCGTACCCAATAAAGACCTGATCCTTCGCTATCGTATTTCAGGGGAAAATACCCAAGCCACCGTCCTCAGCCAAGCCGACAGCCGGGGCGGACATTTCGCCGTTTATTTGATTCCCGCGTTGGACTATCCCGAACGGGCGATCGTCCCCAAAGACGTGGTATTTTTGATGGATACGTCCGGTTCCCAACAGGGCGAACCGCTGGTCAAATCCAAAGAATTGATGCGCCGATTTGTCCGGGGTTTGCACGCCGACGATACCTTCACAATTATCGATTTTTCCGATACCGCGACCCGTCTCTCTGCGAGTCCGTTAAACAATACCGAAGCCAACCGAAAACGGGCGATCGCCTACATCGACACCCTCGAAGCAAACGGCGGCACGCAACTGTTGAACGGGATTCAAGCCGTGACAGATTTTCCCCCGCCACCACCCGGACGGCTGCGGAGTATCGTCTTAGTTACGGACGGTTATATCGGCAATGAAACGGAGGTTTTGGCGGCGGTTCAGGGCAATTTAAAACCGGGAAATCGCCTCTACAGTTTCGGGGTGGGAAGTTCCGTCAATCGGTTTTTATTAGATCGTCTGGCGGAGGTGGGACGGGGTACGGTTCGCGTCGTCCGCCAAGACGAACCCATCGAGGCTGCGACTGAGGAATTTTTGAGTGAAATTAACAATCCCATTCTCACCAATATCGAAGTCAGTTGGGAGGGGGACGGAACCCCGGTGGAACTGTATCCAAAAATGGCGCCGGATCTGTTTTCGGGTCAGCCGTTGGTGTTGTACGGACGTAAATCCGATCGCCGGGGGGGACGGATCAAAATTGTCGGAATTGCCGCGGGGGGCGATCGCTACGAAAAAATTATTCCAGTCAATTTTATTTCCGATGCAGGCAATCCCGCGATCGCCAGTTTGTGGGGCCGCGCCAAAATCAAAGATCTGATGAATCAAATGTTTGCCGTGGAGACAACATCCGGGGTGGAAACGGTCACGGAAACGGCCTTAGATTACCGTTTATTGTCTCAATATACCGCCTTCGTCGCCGTCAGCGAAGAGGTGCGAGTCGATCCCGACGGACGGCGTTACACCGTCGAGGTTCCGGTGGAAATTCCCGAGGGAGTCAGCTACGAGGGAATTTTCGGATCTCCCCAAAATAATCAGTTCAGTACGACAACCCGTTTAGGAGGTTCGACCACTTTTAGCGGCGCAGATCGTTTGGGTAGCCGTTTACAAAGTGGCGGAACCCGAGGAAATGTACCCGTCGCACCCGCGCCACTGCCGTCTCCGGTTTCACCTTTAGAAGAACCGGAACAAATGGGGGCGATTTCTTCTCGTTTGGAAGTGGTGGCGGTGGAGGGACTCGATCGCATCCCCACCGCTGAATTGAACCGCTATTTGCAGGGGTTGAGTCTCCCTGAAGGCGTGGCGGGAGAACTGATATTTGAAATCTCGGTTAATGATGGAAATGTGGGGCGCGTCATCCTCGACGATCGCGCTTCGACGATGAGTTTGACGGGAACTCAGGAGGAGTTAATTACCATCGAACGGGTGGCGCGATCGTTGCAAAGTTGGCGGTTCCAAATGTCGGGCGATCGGACTATTCGGCTGACGCTTCGGGTTAAACCGTAAATAGGAGATCCCCCTAAATCCCCCTTAATAAGGGGGACTTTGAAGACATTTTTACTCCTTAATAAGGGCGCTAGGGAAGGATTTTTGCCACTATCAAATCGGAGGAGATCCCCCTAAATCCCCCTTAATAAGGGGGACTTTGAAGACATTTTTACTCCTTAAAAAGGGAGGCGGGGATGGGCTGGGGGGGATTTTTTTCGCCATAAAATTGGTCAGGGTGCGATTGGAAAAGCGCTGGCTTTTACCAATACCGCCTCCCCCGTCCAATATCCCGCAGCCGGTTCCAATTCCTCGAAAGATTTGACATGAATTCCATCGAGTGGATCGCCGATGGTCAAGGTTTTTTCAACCGGATCGATGCCCAAAAGTGCGATCGCGTGTCCGATTCTTTCGCCCCCGATTAAGGCTTTGACGTGGAGGAGGGCGGGGTGATTTAATATTACCAAATCATTGACTGTTAAATTCCGCCGATATTCCGGCTTCAATCTCAGGCGACGCATCGCCCGCATTTCAGCTAAACCCCCCGTCCCGAAACGGTTTGTACCCGCGATCGCGGCTGCTTCTTTTTCGGTGGTATCGGGCGCAATTTTCGTCCATTTTGCCAAGGTTGCGATACTGGCGGGGGCACAGGTGTAAGTCGTGGTTTGTAGGACAATTCCATCCATTATCAGGGGTGATGAAACCGACACCGGCAGCCAGTAGGACATTAAAAAAAACAGGGGTACGGTCATTACAACTATCGTCAAAATGAGCTGTTGCAGCCGTTTAAATTCTGTCCGTCCCCGCCATTCCAGTCCCAGCAACAATCCCACGCCGAACCATCCGATCGCCAACACCAAACTGTCAAAATGTTCCCCCAGATGAAGTAAAATGAACAGGGGAACCCATCCGGTGAGTTCCAGTTTTCCCAAAATCAACCCCAAACCGATCGCGATCGTCACGGGAATCACGATAAAATAAACTGTTTTTTGGTGTTTCTCCAGGGCATTTTCTGCGGTCAGTCCCCGCTTTGCCAAACGGTTTCCCAGCATTATCCCCAAAACCAGGGGAACCAAACAAATTGGAATAATTAATAACATCAAAATTCCTCCTTTTCATTTCGGCGACTGAGGATGTCTGACAAATGATTCATCGTCGATACATCCAGAAAATCCAACGATCGCTATTGATGGCGATCACAATTGTCGCAGTGACCGCAGCGAAACGATTTCGCCTCTTTTCCAAACCCGAACCCCTCCAAAAGAAATTTCCAGCGACAGTCTCGGGTTCCGAAATATTGGTTCATCTGCCGGATGGCGATCGCGTTGGAATCCTCGGAAAAAGAGAGGTTATTTTCGGTTATTTTATAATTGAAGGGATCGATCCAGGTCAGTTTTCCGGCGGCGTGGAGGAGGGAGAGGGCGATCGCACTTTGGGGAAATTGGGCGGACACGGTGTCTAAATTTCCCCGTTTTGGCAGTTTGTTAATTAACCGTTTCGCCTGCTGGGTTTGTTGGCGGAGATTATCCTGTAAAAACTGCTGACGCTGCTTGTCTTCGGGATATAAAAATCCCGTCGGTTCGCACAGCAAAGTCAGGGCTTCTGCGGGTTTGCCATCCCGTCCGCCCCGTCCGATTTCTTGGATATATTCTGATAATAATAACGGCGGTTGGAAGTGGGCGACCCAGCGGACATCGGGTTTATTAATGCCCATCCCGAAGGCGGAGGTACAGACCACAAATGTCAGCTTTCCCCCCAACCAATCCGCTTCAATTCCCCGCCGCTGTTCGGAGTCGAGTCCGGCGTGATACGGGGCGGTTTTGTAGCCCTCTTCTCGCAGCCAATCTGCCAATTCTTCGCTGTCTCGGCGGGTGCGGACGTAGACTAAACCGGCTTTTCGTTTGCGATCGCGGATAAATTTTAGCAGGTGTTTTTGCCGTCCACTCGGAGTCCAAACCCGTTGGATTTTGACGTGCAAATTTTTGCGATAGGGACTCAGTAAAAAGGGCTGCGGTTTTTGCAGTTGCAAGACGGTTTGTATCGTCTTTTGGGCGCGGGGGTCGGCGGTGGCGGTAAAGGCGGCGATCGCGATTTTGCTGCCGGGAGGTTTGTTCTTTAATAAGGCGGGGCGGACGGCCCCCAAACGGCGGTAAGCGGGGCGAAATGTATCCCCCCACTGTACCAAACAGTGGGCTTCATCTAAGATTAATCCGTTGATGGAAATATCGGGTTTGGAAATAACGTTCCAAACGGGTTTGCTGAGGAGGGTTTCCGGGGACAGATACAACAGTCTGAGGTGATTTTCTTCCAACTGTTTCAGAGTTTGGCGACGTTTTTGGGGGGAGAGTTGGCTGTGGATAAGGGCGGCGGGGAGGTGGCGATCGCGCAATTCTTGAACTTGGTTTTCCATCAGGGCAACCAAGGGCGAAACCACCAGGGTTAATCCGTTTTTTAATAGGGCGGGGAGTTGGAAACAGATGGATTTTCCGCCCCCGGTAGGCAGGACGATGAGGGCATCTTTTCCTTCCATTAAACTGCGGACGATTTCCCCTTGGGGCGGTCGAAAGTCGTCGTATCCCCAGATCCGTTTGAGGGCGTTCCGGACATCGGAAAATGCACCCGACTGAGAGTTAGAAATCATGGCTTTTTCTCGGATTTCACAAATCAACCCGACGGAGAATGACCTCAATCTCGATATCGGAAGCGATCGCCAAAGTTAATCTTTAGTTAATATTCGGTGGCAGTTGAGCGAGAACCATTGCTCCGGCGGGAGTTGACAAAGCGATCAAAATATGCAATTAATTCTAAGACTATCATCGATATCGTATCGGCGTCCCGGTCTTCCCAAATTCTTAATCAAAATTTCCAATTTCTGCAATGTCGCCCACCCGCAAAACCCTACAACTCGAATCGATCGCGCTATCCTATTTGGAGTGGAATCCGGACGGCGAACAGCCGCTGTTGCTCCTGCACGGACTCGCCGATCACGCCTCAGTTTGGATGAGTTTGGCCGGCTATCTCGGCGATCGCTATCATATCGTCGCCCCCGATATGCGGGGACACGGCAACAGCGACAAACCCGATCGCGGCTACACCTTCGGGGAGGCGATCGCCGATCTGGAGGGGTTGTTGAATCATCTCAACTGGTCGGACTGCCACGTTTTAGGTCACTCCTGGACGGGAAAATTAATTCCAATTTGGGCGACAAAGCAGCCAGAACGGTTCCGCAGTCTAATTTTGGTCGATCCGATTTTTATCACCAAAATGCCGGGAATTTTAAAACTCACCCTTCCCATCGTGTATCGAAAATTAGATTCCCTGAAATGTATGGGTCCCTTTGAGAGTTTCGATGTGGCTGAAAGTCGGGCGAAAGAACTCAGCCAATTTGCGGGATGGAATGACAGGCAACGGCAGGTTTTTCGGGAGGCAATGGAAGCGAAACCCGATGGTAAATGGGGATCTAAATTTACCGTCGAGGCTCGAAATGGTGTCTTTGAAGAAGTGATGAAAGTGCCAGGTTTGACGGAGGCGATCGCGATCCCGACCTTGCTAATTCAACCGGAACGGGGAGTCAACCGCACGGATTGGCAACTCAAACCCTATCAAAAATATCTGACAAATCTGCAAATCCGGCAAGTGCCGGGAAATCACTGGCCGTTTTTGGTGGAACCGGAATCCTTCAACCGCACCGTCGCGGAATTTTTAGACGGTCAAATCAACCCCCCAGTTTCTATTGCTTAAATTACCCACAAAGAGGCTTGAATCTTGAACTTAGAAATGATCGCCCATCGGGGCTTTTCCGCCGTCGCCCCCGAGAATACGTTAGTCGCCTTTGAAGCCGCGGTTCGCCGGGGGGCAAACTCCATCGAATTTGACGTGCAAATTACCGCCGACGGCATCCCCGTCATTTTCCACGACCCAACCCTCGATCGCATTACCGGAACCCCCGGAACCGTCCGAGAAAAAACCCTCGCCGAACTCCAACAACTCGACGCTGGGGCCTGGTTCGCGGAACGCTACGCCGGGGCGACCATCCCCACCTTAGAAGAGACATTGGCGGGGTTGAAAGACATCAACGGATTGCTCTATTTCGACATCAAACCCCACGCCCAATGGTCGGATGAGGAACTCGAAACCCTCCTGGGGACGGTGGAAGCCGCAAAACTGGGCGATCGCACCATTCTCACCTGCTTTGATGAGGAATTTTTGACCCGCTGTCGCCAACGTTCCCCCCAAATTCAGGTCGGATATTTCATGTTAACAAACGATGATTTTTCCCAGCAACTTGAAACGGCGGTGGCGGCGGGAAATGCTATCCTCAGTAGTGAGTATCACGTCATTCTAGAGCATCCAGAAATAGCCGAAACCAGTCGCGATCGCGGTGTGGACGTGGTGGTTTGGACGGTGGACGATCGCCGTGATTTTCAGCAGTTAGCCGCGGCGGGTATCCGGCGGATCGTTACCAATTCCCTCATTGGTTCTGATATCATTAAAAATTAATCGATAATCGGCTGAGGAGAAGCGATGAATTAGCTTGGGTTAAGGTGTGGATAATCTATACTGGCTCCACGAATTGCATCCATCCGATCTGGGACAGGTTGGCGATCGGGCATTTCTACTCAGTAATTTGACCCGACAACACCATCCGGTACTTCCCGGATTCGTGATTTCGGCTGCCTCATTTTGGCAATTTTTGCGGTCCATCGACTGGTCTGATCCGCTGTTCGTGGACCTGCCGGAATCATTCTTATACTTCGATATCAACAACTCCCGCCAACTCCAAATCATCGCCCAAAGAATCCGATCGCAGATCCTGAATACCCCCCTGCCCCGGGACTGGAGTTCCGCCCTCGGCGATGCCGTCGGAGCCTTTCAAACCGCCGCCTGCCTGCTGTCCCCCGAATTGATCGTCCCCCACCTCAAAACCGCCGGGATACTCGAAACCGCCTCCTGTCGGCCCAATCCGGAGTCCGTCGCCCTGGGTATCAAACAGGTCTGGGCCGAAGTCTTCCGAGCCCGAAGTCTGCTGTACTGGCGGACAAAAGGGGTGTCCCTCCCCCAACTCAAACCCATCGTGCTGGTGCAACCCCTCCCAGATGCCCTCGCCACCGGTTCCGTCTGGCGTTCCGGAGCGAATACCCTGCAGGTGCGGGCCAATTGGGGACTCGCCCTCGATCGCACGGCGGGAGAAACCGAACCCGAATGCCACCAAATCGACACCGAAACCGGCGAAATCCAACATCAAACCCGGGGCCGACAGAGTATCATTTATCGCCTCCAATCCGGCCCCGACGACGAAACCGGGGACAGCCTCCCCCCCCTGCCCTCCCATCCCCCCGTCCGGGGCAAAATTATCGAGGAAGAACTACAGAAACAGTGGATCTTGACCGAATCCCGGCAGTCCGCCTGGATGCCCCTGATGCAACGGGCGATCGCCGAAATCGGTTCGAGTTGCGGGATTGACTGGATCGCCGGACAGACTCCCGACGCTTCCGAACCCCAATTTTTGATTTCCGGCATCCGCAGTGCGGGGGAAATGGGGGACATCCCCGCCACTTTCCCGCCGTTGCCCTCGGTGGCCGATCGCTCCGCATCGCCGAGGGATGGGGACGGCTCCCTGTGGGGGTTGGGAGTCGCTAAAGGTCGGGCGATCGCCTCGGCCTATGTGATCGCGGACTCCAACGCCGATCTGGGTGCATTTGAACCCGGGTCGATCCTCGTGGTTCCATCCGTGACCCCCCGCTGGCTGCCTCTGCTGAAATTGGCTTCCGGCCTGATCGCCGAACAGGGGGGCATGACGGGTCACGGGGCGATCGTCGCCCGGGAATTGGGGATTCCGGCCGTGTTGGGGGTACTCGAAGCCACCCACCGCACGAAGACAGGGCAGGTGCTGCTCGTCGATGGCGATCAGGGGGAGGTGCGGCCCGCCGCTCCCGAAGAAACCGGGGACACCGCCCATCCCGGAGTCACCTCCCGGCCCGCGATCGCCCCCCAATTCCCCACCGCCACCCGGTTGATGGTGAACGTCAGCCAGTCTCAGTCCATTGACCGACTCCCGGGACTCCCCATCGATGGGGTGGGGTTGGTGCGATCGGAGTTGTTGGCCCTGGACGTGCTGTCGGCGGGGGCGGATACCTTCGACAGGGACGGACTGCCGAACTTCAGACAATGGCTGGAACCGGAACGGCAAGAGCGCTTTATCCGGGGCATGAAGGTACCCCTGGGGAAGTTGGCGAGTATTTTGGCCCCCAAACCCATTTTTTATCGCGCCCTCGACCTGCGGGAGTTCGACCTGCGGATGGGTGCGTCTCGAAATACGGAAGTTCCCGAATGGGTCCGCCTGCGATCGGCCTCCCGGTCTGATTTGCGCCCTTCCCCGGACGATCGCACCCTCTTCGATTTGGAATTGGCCGTGCTTTCGGAGTTGCAGGAGGCCGGCACCCGCAATCTCAATTTGATCCTGCCCTTCGTGCGATCGGTGGGGGAATTTTCCACCTACCAAACCGGCGTCGAACGGGCCGGACTGACCCGAAATCCCCAATTTCAACTGTGGATGATGGCCGAAGTGCCCTCCGTCCTGTTCCAACTGGCCGACTACGAAAAAGCTGGGGTGCGGGGAATCGCGATCGGCACCAACGACCTGACCCAGTTGATGCTGGGAACCGACCGCGATCGCTCCACCCCCGATTGGGAACTGAATGCCCGCCACCCCGCCATGATGAAGGCTTTGCAGCAGTTGCTGGAAACCGCAAATACCCTCGGCCTCGGAACCTCCATCTGCGGTGACGCCCCCACCCTCTACCCCGACCTGATCGATGCCCTCGTCCGCTGGGGGATCGAATCGATTTCCGTCAGTTTGGATGCCGTCGAACCCACCCACCTGGCGATCGCCCGGGCCGAACAGCGGTTGATTTTGGCCGCCTCCCGAGAACTGGGGAAGGGAGTCGGGAGTCGGTATTAGGGAGTAGAGCAGAATTGATCATTCCCGGCGTGTAACCACGCCAGCGCTCGTTGCTATATCAATTATCAATTATCAATTGGCGATCGCCCGGGCCCAATAGCGGTTGATTTTGGCCGCCTCCCGAGAACTGGGGAAGGGAGTCGGGAGTCGGTA
>JBNGCR010000052.1:0-2357 GCA_050045915.1 Limnospira sp. | reverse complement strand
AGCGGTTGATTTTGGCCGCCTCCCGAGAACTGGGGAAGGGAGTCGGGAGTCGGTATTAGGGAGTCGGGGAGGAGGAATTAAAGAGGGGAAGAATCTAAAATTCCCCACACCCCACCGAGCACACCCCACCGAGCACACCCCACCGAGCACACCCTAATACCTTGAAATTGCCTCCTCCGGCGAGATGTTGCCGTAGATGATCGACATGATGCCGGGGAGGAATTTGTCCATCGTGGTGACGTTGGTGTAAATTAGATGTTTGACCAGGGCGGGGGTGAGGCGATCGCCTTCCACGTCCAAACTGGTTTTGTAGCGGATTTCGCCGTCGTAGAAATTCAGTTCAAAGTTGCCGATGATCGTGCCGTAGTTCACCCGCGTCACGAAGGTGGCGATGTGGGGGCGTTTGTAGTCCGGCACTTTCACGGGGAAGATCGAATAGACGGTGATTTGCTTTTCCTCTTCCCGGGCGATCGCGTAGCAGTCAAATCGGCCATTTTTTCCTTCAATTCCCAAGGCCAAAACGCGGCGATGTTCGATCTCCTTATAGACCCAACCATCCTCCGTCAGGAACTCGATTAAAACGTCAAACAAAGGCATATTTAAAAAGCGCTCGTCAGTTGAAATAGTTTCTTGCTGGTTCTGTTCGGACACGACCATCGGTTTTTCAATCTCCTGAATCAAATGAGTTTTTTTCGGGGATGATTATGCCATCTGGTTCTCAGGTTTAAACCCATTGTAAGACATCTGGTTGGGTTTTTCGTCCAGATAAACCATATTGCAAACTTCATAGTAAACCGGAACCCACCATCCCACCTGGCTGTAAGTCAATCGATTCATTTTTTCCCGGGAAGGCTCCGTCACTTTCTTCCGAATTCCCCGGAAGCCGACGACGTTTTTATGGATTTCTTTTCCTTCAATTTCCAGCAAACTTTTAATTTCTTCTATCCCCGCCCGGCGGGACACCCAACCGAAGCAGCGATCGACGACTTGACGGATTTCTTGCCGGTCTTTGGACTCGTATTTGACGACCGTTTTGTTGTCCTCGCTTCCTCGAGTCACCGTCAACCGATAACACCCGTCGGGGTTGTATTGCGGATACCACCCCAACTGCAATTCGTAGCCGTCCCGAACTGTCACCCAGTCCGTGCCATCGAACTCGATGGGTTTGACTGACAGCAAATTTTCATTGAAAAACTCGCCGTTCGTGATGTAGCCATTTTGAATGATCGGGTCTACATCGCCGAAGGAATTGTGAAGAATTGCCCAACCGCTCGGGACATGAAAAGGAACCAGTTGTCCAGACATAAAGTGCGATCGTTCGACTGAGTTTTGGAACCGCGTGAACCGTCGGCAAATTGGCTCGGGCGCTCACATCAATCTCCTGGACGGTTGGAAGCCCTGTCTCTGTCTGTTCAGAGCAGGGAGGAAAACCGACTCAAGCGACATCAGAGCGCCGAGCTCGTTCAGATGAGTGTGGAGGGGTATGGTTGCCCCTCCGATGGAGAGGGTTGTCTCCAAAACTCCCTTTCGGGGTCATGTTGGCCTCCCCAATGTTATTGGTCGGTACTTTCCGAGTCGCACGGTCTTACCCCTCGTTGGACGGTTTAACGATTCGGTTCTAGAGCTTGAAGCTGGCCAGCACTTCAAGGTAGGTCTTTAACTCTTGCCAATAACGTAGTCCTCAAAGGACTTAGGCGAGTCAGCGACCTGAAGAGGAGGCACGAAGCCCCGTCTCTTCAGAGCGGGGTGCTGACCCTAATCAATAGCACGTTTTGCCGGGAGTCGCAAGACAATTTCGGGAGATGCCCGAACGCGCCTCCCTCTCGCGATCGCGTCCGGATCGCCCGCTCAGGGGCAGATTACTGAAGCGTCGAATTGCGATCTGACCATGAACCGCATTGCACTGGCCACACTCGTACTCCTCGCCGCCGCCACCTTCGCCCCCCCGGCGAGTCTTTCGGAACCCCAGATCGGCCGACCGCGACTCGCGACGGGTTCCCCCGTCCGGGCCACCGTCGATCCCCACCGCCACATCGTCGTCAAACTGGCCAACGAAACCGACAGACTCCTCAACTACGCCCGGGCTAATGACCAACCGCGATCGCTCCCCCCGGGAGAAACGGGGGAACTGTTCCTGAAAGTCGGCTCCCGGCGGGGGGACACGGGCAGCATCCTGATCAACACCCCCGACTGGACGAACCCCCTCACCTACGATTTTCACGTCGATCGCGACAATGTGTTGAGGGTCAACATCCGCCCCACCGCCGCCGACGACCCCCACCAAAATCGCGCCATTTTCATCGACGAGCGAGGCCGGGTGTACGCTTTTTGAGGGGCGGAGGAGGCAGGGGAGGCAG
>JBNGCR010000051.1:0-30313 GCA_050045915.1 Limnospira sp. | reverse complement strand
GGGAATCAATTCCCAAGCTAATAGCTCAAATCATCTAAAGATGATTGGGGAGGTTTAGGAAGGGATAACCAGACCTGATATAACGACTGTTCGACTCTAATTGATCTATCGGAGAAACCAAAAAATCTAAAAATAATTTCCCGAATTTTGTCGTAAATCCTCCCGAATTTCTACCCATTTTAATTGATTTTATGGGGGATATTCAATCCAGGTACTTATCAAATGGTGTCAATATATTGGGCTTGAAAAAATTGAAAATAATATCAGTTCCGGTTACTTGCCCCCATAACCTCCCCAATCCTCTTGAGAGGATTTTGGCTGGTAGGGGCGCAAGGCTTGCGCCCTCGGGAATCAATTCCCAAGCTTTAGATTCGACCAGATTTGATATAACTATCTATTCTAACTTATCTCCTCCCAAATTGCCCCATTAATCTCATTTAAAATAGCCTCCAACTCCCCATCAAATGTTGTGTTCAGACGAGTGAAGCCGCCGCTTGACTTGAACTGTCCCCGGTCAAACGCCAGCCTATCCACCACCGTTTCCGATTTTAACTGCTTCCCGATCCGTTCCAACCATTTCCGCTGCGAGTCCGTAAAGTTGCGGGACGCCAGAACTTTTGCGATCGCGCGATCGACCCGTTCTTTAGCCGAATTGTTCTTGATATATAGCAACGAGCGCTCACGTGGTTACAGTTGAAATGGGGTCAGAAATTTTCAAACCCTTATAGAAAAGCCGTTTCAGTTTCCGACTCCCTAATACCGACTGCCGAGGACCGCGCGCAGCGCTATAATCCACCATTTCCTCAGTCGAACAACCCGCGATCGCCTCCACTCGTTCCCGGGTGCGATCGTTCAAATTCCGCCAACAATTGATCGACGATCTCCGGCAACGCCCTCCCATCGTCCACCGACCCCAATTCGTCCACCAATTGGGCAAACGTAATATTGGGAGTTTTGAATGGGTTGGCCTCGATTTCCGATGCTTCCGGGATGGGTCTGGCAACCCTGTAAGGTTGCCCCCACCCGTTTGAATTAACCCACCACCCGCCGCAATAGCAATCCTTGGGAGTCGGAGAGCTCGAAGGCTTTCAGGTCGGGAATCTCCAGGCCCGGGGAAGCGATCGCCACCCGCCACTCGTCGAGATCCAACTGCAGCCAGTCCCCCAGCGTCACCGTCACGGGGTCGCCGCCCATGTGGGACACCATCGCCACCTGGACGGGATTTTCGGGCACGCCCTCCTCTTGGGGTTGAGTCCGCAGGCCGTAGAAAACGGTGCGATCGCCGTCGCTGATGCGGTTGAAGCGATCCATACCCGACAAATTCTCCTGCAGCCAGCTATTTTCTCGGCGAAATTCTCGCAACGCCAAATTGTAGGCTGTTTGTTCCGGATTCAACGCCGCCTCGTGGTTCCAGACGTTGCAGAGGTCGTGGGCGTCCTCCATGAACGCCCGGGCGAAGTCTTTCAACCGCCCCACATCCAACTCCGCCAAAACCTGAGATTTGCCGGGGACGTTCAACTTTTGCAGGTTGGACGCCGATTTGCGAGTTTTTGTCTCTTCCTTCACCTCCGGTTTCTCCGACTCTGCCCCCAAATACCGCTGGCAGAGGCGGGCGACTTCTTCGAGATCGTAGTCCGTCTCTTCGATCGCATCGTAAAGGCCCCGCATGAACTGCCGCAGTTCCGCCAGTTTGCCGAATCCCATTTTTTTGAGGCGGGGGAAAGCGTCCGTTTCGGCGTACATGGCGGGCTCCACCTGCCAATCCAAAAAACCGGCTTCTTCCGCCACCACTTTCACCCCGTAGCGGTCATCCGTATTCCGCAAAAATCCCCAGGGCGATCGCATCGTACAATTGATAAAATCCATCGGCAGTCCGGGGCTGAACCCGTACACCATCATCGCGATCGCCGGGTTATCGTAGGCATTATTGAGCACCTCCACATAAGTTTTACCCAAATTCCAGTTGATCGGCAATTCCGGATCGACCTGGGTGCCCCGCCGCAGGGTGTCGTGGTTGCCACAACCCGTAATCCAGTGGGCCCCCACCTGCATCACTTCGCACACCCGCGACCATTTTTTATCCCAAAACTGCTTCAACGTCGGGGTATTGTGGGCGAAAATCAGCGGGCCCCACTGGAACGCCTCCGGGACGAATTCGATCACGTCCCGATAGGTGGAAATCTCCTCCCACCCTTCCGCCGGCCAGGGACGCCCGTCCTCGAAGATCATGAACGGGTAACGCTGGCAACCCGCCACCGTCTGGACGAGGTGGGCCATATCCGTCAAATAAGCATCATCGTACTCCACCCGCCCGGACATGGGGTTGAAGAATTTGAAATCCTGGGCGCCGTCCACCCGAATGCCGTCGATACCCGTTTCAGCTTTCCGCCGCTGCATTTCCAGCAACACCGCCCTCACGACGGGGTTTTGGTGGTTGACGTCCTGGCCGTACATATTCGGCCCTTTGAGGAACCGCCCGTTCAGCAAATCGATCGCCTGGTTGTCGGCGTGCCCGTAGACGATATCATACACCACCTGGATCGGCCCGGTGGGGAAGTTGTGCAAGGTGGCGATAAAGTCCACCAATTCTTCGATCCGCAGGGTTTCCAACACCGAGGGATCGGTGGCGGAGGAACCGAAAATTACGATATCATAGCCCCAGTTTTGGGTGTCGGGTTTTTTCAAGGTGATTTTGAGATCCCCTTCTTCGTATTCGACGCCCTCCGTTTCCGGGTCCATCTCGTCCATATCGCCTTCGTTGAAGATGAAGAATCCCTGCCCGAATTCGTGTTCGGCGCGATATTCGACGGTGGGTTCGACGGGCAGCAATTGCACGGCATCGTAACCGATGAAATTCTGTTCGGCGGGGGTGAGTGCTTCGTTTTTGACTATTTTTTCGCCGATGCGTTTGTAGAGGGCCGTCAAACCGGAGATGTACCCGTTGGGGGAGGCGGTGTTGATGTGCAGTTGCAGGATATTTTGGGGCGGGTGGACGCGGGGAATTTCGTCGGTTTCACCCTCACCTTTCCACCCGGAAAAATACTCGCGATCGCCCCGATTGTTTTGCATTCCCTGGAAGTCGTAAACTTCGGCGGGGGCATAGATGCCGTAGGGTAAAGAGTAGGCTAAAAAGTCCCCGATGGTGCGGACTTCGTTGGTGTTGAGATCCAGATAGTGCATCCAGTAGAATGTACCCAACTGATCCTTATTTCCGGGGCGGATGCCGGAGTAAACCCCCCAAAATAATTCCCCCTGTTTTTCGAGTTGGATGTATTCCCGATGGAAGGTGACTTTTTGAACGGGGGTTTTGGGGTCGATTTTACCCTTGGGGGTGAGACATTCCAAATAGATGTTTTTGGGTTGGATCATGTCCGCCCCCAATTCCGGCGCCCAGAAGCCAATTTCGGTTAAACCATCGGGGCGATAATGGGCACCCAAACGGGTGGCGATCGCCTGGGCTTTTTGAAATACGGTTAAGTCCGATTTTTGAATTTCTTCAGACCACTGAATGAGTTTTTTGGTTTCCTCTTCGATGAGGGTGATGGGGGTCGATTTTGGTTTTGCTGTTGTCACCATAATTCTCGCTTTGAGTTAAAAAAAAATTGGGAATAATGAGGGAAGGAAAAACGATGATTGGCGCCCGGAAATTAATTTCAAATGAAAATGAAAAAATAACCACAGAGACACAGAGGACACGGAGAATTTATGAATTTTTACTGATGTCCATAATCCTCTTGTTGATGCCTTCCGATTCAATTTTTTCTGAACCATAAATTGCGATTTATAGCGCTGCGCGCGGGAGTCGAGAATCGAGAGTCGGGAGTCCTTAAAAACTCAAAGTCCCTCTGAATCGAGGTTTTGAAGTTTTTTTAGTCTCCTCGATTTGTCAACACACGAGCGCGATACTTGCGATATTTGACGATATTTTTGGTATTGAATCGGAGGGTTATTTGTGCCAATCAGAAAGGAAAAATTGGGGAATTTTTCAATTAATTTTCTGCCGTCTCATCCGCCACCACCGAGGTTTCCATCGCCTCCAAGGTTTTGCGTTTGTCCAATTTTAGGACAATGACGCCCAGGGGGGGCAGACTCAGCTCGATCGCGTGGGGGAAGCGATTGTTGCCCCATTCAAACGACTGCTTGCCGCCGAAGTTCCCCAGGTTGCTGCCGCCGTATTTTTCGGCATCGCTGTTGAAAATTTCGGCATAAAAACCGGGTTTGGGAACGCCCACCCAGTAGTTGTGTCGGGGAATGGGGGTGAAGTTGCAGACGGTGATGATAAACTCGTCAGAGTTTTTGGCTTTCCGCATGAATGAAATCACGCTTTGATGGGCGTCGTCGCAGGAAATCCACTCGAACCCATCGAAGGAGAAATCTTCGCTGTACAGGGCGGGTTCGGAGGTGTAAAGGGCGTTGAGGTCGCTGACGTACTGTTTTAGCCGGTGGTGGGGTTCCGACTCCAGCAGCCACCAGTCCAGGTCATTCCAAACGTTCCATTCCCGCCACTGGCCGAATTCCATGCCCATGAACAGGGTTTTCTTGCCGGGATGGGTGAACATATAGCCGAACAGCGATCGCAAATTGGCGAATTTTTGCCAGTGATCTCCGGGCATTTTATCGATCAGCGAACCTTTTCCGTGGACGACCTCATCGTGGGATAACGCCAGCATGAAATTTTCGCTGAACGCATACATGATGCTGAAGGTGACGTTGTTGTGGTGGTACTGGCGGTGTACGGGATCTTGGGTGAAATAATTGAGTATATCGTGCATCCAGCCCATGTTCCACTTAAAACTAAATCCCAAACCTCCCAAATAGGTGGGGCGGGACACCATCGGCCAAGCGGTGGATTCTTCCGCGATGGAAAGAATGCTGGGATAGTAGCCGAAAATCAGTGTGTTTAAGTGACGCATGAAGTCCACGGCTTCCAGGTTTTCGTTGCCGCCGTGGTGATTGGGAACCCACTCTCCGGGTTTGCGATCGTAATCCAGATACAGCATCGATGCCACCGCATCCACCCGCACGCCGTCGATGTGGTATTTGTCGAACCAGAATAGGGCGTTGGAGATCAGGAAGTTCTGGACTTCGTTGCGGGAGTAGTTGAAAACTAGGGTCCCCCAGCCTTTGTGCTCGCCCTTGCGGGGGTCGGCGTGTTCGTAGAGTTCCGTTCCGTCGAACCGGGCCAAGCCGTGGGCATCTTTGGGGAAGTGGCCGGGAACCCAGTCCACGATGATGCCGATGTCGTTTTGGTGGCACTGATCCACAAAATACATGAAGTCTGCAGGACTTCCAAAGCGGGAGGTGGGGGCGAAGTATCCCGCCACCTGGTAGCCCCAGGAACCGTCAAAGGGGTGTTCGGCGACAGGCATCAACTCGATGTGGGTAAACCCGAGTTCTTTGATGTAGGGGATGAGTTTGTTGGCGAGTTCCCGATAGGTGAGAAAGCGGGCGCCGGGTTTTTCGGAAATTTCCACCACTCGACCGGTTTCCGGCGGTTCGTTGACTCCGGCGTGCAACCAAGACCCCAAATGGAGTTCGTAGATGGAAATCGGCTGTTCCTGGGGCTCGGTGTGGCGGCGTTTTTCCATCCAGTCGCCGTCCCCCCAGGTGTAGGTGCTCAAATCGGCGACAATGGAGGCGGTACTGGGGCGGACTTCTTGCCCGAAGCCGTAGGGGTCGGATTTTTCGTAGATGTGTCCGACGTTATTTTTGATTTCGTATTTGTAGAGTTCTCCGACTCCGATTTCGGGGATGAAGAGTTCCCAGATGCCGTTGCCGCCCCGTTTCATCTGGTGGTGGCGGCCGTCCCAGTAGTTGAAGTTGCCGATGACGGAGACGTTACGGGCGTTGGGAGCCCAGACGGCGAAGTAAACTCCTTGGACATCGTTAATTTCGATGGGGTGGGCGCCGAGTTTTTCATAGATGCGGTGGTGTTTACCCTCGGCAAATAAATGAATGTCAAAATCTGTTAGCTTGGGGGAGCGGAAGGCGTAGGGGTCGTAAAATACTCGCTCGCGATCGCCTTCTTTGACTTTGAGTTGATAATTTTTGAGTTCGGGAACGTCTAATTCGCATTCAAAAAAGTTGGGGTGGTGTACCGACTGCATCCGGTACTGTTCTCGCTCTTCGGGGCGGATCACCCAGGCTGCATCGGCGTTGGGAAGGTAGGCCCGCACCAGCCAGCTTGTTTTTCCGCCCTGTTCGATGCAGTGGGAACCCAGGATCTCGAACGGGTTGTCGTGCTGATTGCTCACAATCCGCTGCACCTGTTCTGGAGCAATTGTCGTTGTCATCAAAAAATCTACCTCTGCTGCATCGGTTTGATCGTAGCAAAGTATCGTCCGGAGAGTTTGCTTACAAATTTCATAGCTTGGGCGCTTGAAAATCAAACTGCATCGACCAAAAGGTATAAATTGGATCGCCCCCCAACCCCCCAATTCTGGGGGGCTTTGAATCGCCCCCCAACCCCCCAATTTTGGGGGGCTTTGGATCGCCCCCCAACCCCCCAATTCTGGGGGGCTTTGGATCGCCCCCCAACCCCCCAATTTTGGGGGGCTTTGAGTGGAGCGATGTTTGATGGACTGCTATAGCGATCGGCATTTTGATGCCGCATAACCGAAGGTGATCGGGTTCGACGGTGACGAAAGATCCCGTCGCGATGATGCTCTGTTGTTGAGATTGGGTGACGGCGGGTTGGGAAATCGGGGGGGCGGGGAGGGTCGCGATCGCCCCGAAAGCCCCCAAAACCAAGGCGGAAGAGAGACTGACAGCTTTCAAATTGTTGAGAATCATGCCCGCACTCCGGGTTTGAATGTTTGACAGTTTCCAGGCTACGGGGCGATCGGGTGAATTTCGTGATAAGCGGATAAGAGAATGTTGAGAAGCTCAATTTTCTGTCGCAAGGGAGTGGCGATCGCCCGCTCATCCTTCCCGAGTCTGGAATCGCTGTGCCATGCTTATAAAATATTGAGTCAGTGGCTCGACATCCACTCCGAACGATTGAAACGTCCCGATCCCTCAAATATTGATGTGCAGTTTCAAGGCGATCGCACGGTGTCACGGATGCCACATCGCAGGTGCAAACCCTTTCATGGCGGGCAACATCGATCGCACCCCCGTTCGAGTGCCCTCCCCCGAGCCGAGCAACATCTCACGGAGAACACAAGAGTGCTGGAGTTACTGGATCGAATCGTATCCCCCAATTTTTATATGCCCCACGGCCATTGTTATCTTTGGCAAACCCCCCTGGTGGGGCTCCACGTCGTCAGCAACGGGTTGATCGCGATCGCCTACTTTTCGATCCCGGCGATGTTGTTTTACTTCGTCCGCAAACGTAACGATTTGCCCTTCTCCGAGGTGTTTGTGATGTTCGGAGCCTTCATTATTTTCTGCGGGGTCGGCCACAGCTTGGATATCTGGACACTGTGGTTTCCCAACTATTGGATCTCAGGATTCGAGCGGGCCGCGACCGCTTTGGTGTCCTGTTACACGGCGTTGCGGCTGTGGGAATTGTTGCCCAAATTTTTGGCGTTGAAAACCCCGGAACAACTCGAAGCGGTGAATCTGGAGTTGCAAAAACAGGTGGTGGAACGGGAGAGAACGGAAGAAATCCTGCGGGCGATCGTGGCGGGTACCGCGTCAGTAACGGGGGCGGATTTTTTTCCGGCTTTGGTCGAAAATTTAGCCCGGTGTTTAAATGTCCCCTATGTGGCGGTTACGGAAGCTGATATGTCGGGTCGATTGACACCGTGTAACCTGGCGTTTTGGTGGCGGGATCATCTGGTAGAAAACTGCAGATATAATTTGGGAAATACCCCCTGCCAGACGGTTTTGCAAACCCGCGAAATTTGTTGTTATTCGCAAGATTTACAACAGTTATTTCCCGATCACCAATTGTTGCAGGAGTTGGATGCTAAAAGTTATTTGGGAGTCCCCTTGGTGAACCGCGATCGCGAGGTGATCGGGATTTTATCAATTCTGGATGTCAAACCGTTATTTCAAGACGATCGCGTGAGTGCGATCGTGAAAGTTTTTGCCACCCGTGCGGCCACCGAACTGCAGCGAAAATGGGCTGAAGAGGAGAAGCGGCAAGCCTACGAAGAGTTGGAATTTCGGGTAGAAGAGCGCACCGCCGAACTGAGACGGATGAATTTAGCCTTGGAGACGGAGGTGAAAGAGCGGATCGCGGCTGAAGCAACAATGAAGCTGATGGCCGATCGCGAAAAGGCGATCAACCAGGTGATTTTGCAGATGCGAAAGAGCCTGAATTTGGATATGATTTTTCGAGCGACAACGGACGAGTTGAGAAAAGTTATTTCCGGCGATCGCGTCCTGATTTATCGATTCAACGAGGACTGGAGCGGAACCTTAGTTGCGGAGTCGGTGGCGGAGGCTTGGAATCCGATACTCGTCTCGACGGCGACGGCGGATCTGACCCAAAATGCGGTCGATTGCCCGGACTGCATCGTGCCCAATTTCGGTCTGGCAGATCCCCTGATCGAAGATACTTACCTGCAAGAAAACGACGGCGGATTCTACCGGGAAGAACACAGTTATTGCTGCGTTTCTGATGTTTATACAGCCGGATTTGCGCCCTGTTACCTACAGCTTTTGGAACAGTTACAGGCGCGATCGTACATCATCGCCCCCATTTTTCAGAGTCAGCAACTTTGGGGGTTACTGTGTGTGTATCAAAACAGCGGTCCGCGCCACTGGAAGGCGGCGGAAGTGAAAGTGGTGACTCAAATTGGCAACCAACTCGGGGTCGCCGTCCGGCAGGCGGAACTGTTCGCCAAGACCCAACATCAGGCGACGGAATTGAAGCGAGCTGCCCACGCTGCCGACAAGGCTAACCGCGCCAAGAGCGAGTTTTTGGCGAATATGAGCCACGAACTTCGCACGCCTCTGAATGCTATTTTGGGCTTCACCCAGTTGTTGCAGCGCGATCGCGCCCTGGCCTCCAAACATCGGGAATACATCAAAATTATCAGCCACAGCGGCCAGCATTTGTTGGAGTTGATCAACGACATTTTGGAGATGTCCAAAATTGAAGCGGGGCGGACGACGTTTAACACGGCACAATTCGGCCTTTATTCGACATTGCAGGCGATCGAAGCCATGCTGAAACTGAAGGCAGAATCGAAGGGGGTGAGTCTGCGGTTTGAAATCGAAGATGCCGTCCCGCCGGCGATTGAAACGGACGAGAGCAAGTTGCGACAGGTGCTGATCAATTTGATCGGCAATGCGATCAAATTTACTGAGCGGGGGACGGTGACGCTGCGGGTGTCGGTGGCTCGGGAGGCGAATGGCGATCGCGATCGTCGCGCGATCCTCAAGTTTGAAATTCAAGATACAGGCTGCGGGCTCTCGGATGAGGAAATTCGCGAATTATTCCAGGCGTTCAAACAGACGCGATCGGGCCGGGAAAGCCAACAGGGTACGGGTTTGGGCTTGGTAATTTCCCAGCGCTTCATCAAGTTGATGGGCGGTGAAATCGAAGTGAGCAGCGAGTTAGGGAAGGGCAGTTGTTTCAGCTTCCAAATTCCAGCGACGGTAGGCGATGAACCCGCTCTCGATCACCCCGGGTGTCAGTTGAGCCGTGCGGTTCGCGTTGCGCCTGGACAAAAAAACCATCGCATTTTGGTGGTGGAAGATAACCCCGTCAACCGCCTGCTGCTGACGACGCTGCTACAGGATTTGGGTTTAGATGTGGAGGACGCGGAAAATGGGCGGGAGGCGATCGCGGTTTGGCAGCGGTGGCATCCCGATTTGATTTTCATGGATATGCATATGCCGATTTTGGACGGCTTCGCGGCCACCCGGGCGATCAAATGCTCCGACGCTGCGGACACCCCGGCGATCGTCGCCATCACGGCCAGCGCCTTTTCCGAACAAAAGCAGGATTGTCTCGATGCCGGGTGCGACGATTTTATCAGCAAACCCTTTCGCCGGGAACAGGTTTTGGAAATTCTCGCCGAGTATTTAGCGATCGAGTACACCGACCGACCCCCCGAAACCGAGGCGACGGACGGCAACGGAAGGGTGGCCCTCGACGCGGGACAACTCTCGGCCATGCCCCCCGAATGGCGGGAGCAACTCCACTATGCGGCCCAACTGGGCAACGACCTGACGATTTTATCCCTGATCGAGCAGATCCCGCCGGAGCAGTCCGATCTGATTCGGGGACTCACGGCGGTGGTGGAAAACTTTCAGTTTGAACAGTTGATCGAACTGTTCGACGCGCCCCAAACGGACGACTAACCGCCGACCGGGACGATCAACCCCTCCCGGGCCATGATCGCCTTCGGGAAGGCGTCCCGAACTTGACGTTCGATGTCGTCGAGGAAATCGTCGCTGTGGGTGGGGTCATGGTGGAAGATCGCCACCCGCTTCACATCGGCGGCTTCGGCCATTTTCACCGCCTCCTGCCAGGTGGAGTGTCCCCAACCCACTTTGGGGGACTTGGGGTTGTGATATTCCTCGTCGGTATACATCGCGTCGTAGATGAGGATATCGGCACCCCGGGCTAACTCCAGCACGTTTTCGTCTAACCCGTCGGGCAGGTGTTCGGTATCGGAGCAGTAGACCACTGAGCGCCCCTTCCAGGTGACGCGATACCCCATCGCGGTGTTGGGGTGGTTGAGTTGGCCGGTTTCGATTTCGATGTCCCCGAGTGTCAGGCTGTCCCCGGCTTTCAATTCGTAAAATCTCAGGTCGGCCTGCAATCCCTTTAGGGGGATGGGGGAGTTGGGGTGGAGGACCCGTTCGATGAAGTGCTTTTTCATTGACTCGCCGTCCGGGGGAATGGCTCCGTAAATGTGGAAGCAGTTGCCGGGGGTGAAGGCGGGGGTGAACAGGGGAAATCCCTGGATGTGGTCCCAGTGGTAGTGAGTGAAAAAGATGTAGGCTTCCACGGGCATCTGTTCGGCCAGGGAATCGCCCAGGGCTCGCATACCGGTGCCGCCGTCGAAAATCAGCCGTTTTCCGGCGACCCGCATTTCCAAACAGGAGGTGTTGCCGCCGTAGCGAATCGTTTCCTCTCCGGGGGTGGGGATGCTCCCGCGAACCCCCCAAAATTCCACCACAAAATCGTCGAGATCTTGAGGGGAGGAATCGGGGCGATCGCGATGGGTTTCCAACGCAGAAGATGGGGTGGTGGTTTCCATTTTAATCTTCAGGTTTAAAAGTGCCGCACTGACCGTGATGACGCAACAGATGGTCACAAAGTACCAAAGCAACCATTGCTTCTACCATGGGAACGGCTCTGGGTAAAACGCACGGGTCGTGTCGCCCTTTAGCTGCCAGTACCGTTTCCTCTCCCTCGCGGGTCACGGTTTTCTGCTCTTTCCGAATTGTAGCAGTTGGTTTGAAGGCGACTCGCAGGACGATCGCCTCTCCGTTGGAGATCCCCCCCTGCACGCCGCCGGAGCGGTTGCTGGTGGTGCGGATCGTACCGGTTTCGTCGATGTAGAATTCATCGTTGTGTTCGCTGCCCGTGAGCTCGGTGCCGGCGAAACCGGAGCCGATTTCAAAGCCTTTGCTGGCTGGCAGGGACATCACGCCCTTGGCTAAATCGGCTTCCAGTTTATCGAATACGGGGGAGCCGAGTCCTCGGGGGAGGTTGCGGACGACGCATTCGACGACGCCGCCGATGGAGTCGCCGGTGTCACGGACGGCTTCGATCAGTTCGATCATGCGTCCGGCGCATTCGGCATCGGGACAGCGGACGATGTTGCTTTCGACTTGTTCCAGGGTGACGGTTTGGGGGTCGATGGCGGCTTCCAAGGTTTTGATGCGCTTGACGTAGCCGACGATTTCCACGTTTGCCACTTGTCTGAGGATTTTTTTGGCGATCGCCCCCGCGGCCACACGCCCGATGGTTTCCCGGGCCGAGGAGCGCCCGCCCCCCTGCCAGTTGCGGATGCCGTATTTGGCATCATAGGTGGCATCGGCGTGGGAGGGGCGGTATTTTTTCGCCATCTCGTCGTAGTCCTGGGGCCGGGTGTCTTTGTTTCTGACGGCGATCGCGATCGGGGTGCCGAGGGTTTTTCCTTCAAATACCCCGCTGAGAATTTCGCAGGTGTCGGTTTCTTTGCGGGGCGTGGTGATTTTACTCTGTCCGGGCCGCCGGCGATCGAGTTCGTATTGAATTTCCGAGATGTCCAGGGGGAGTTGGGGGGGGCAACCGTCGATGATGACGCCGACCCCTCCCCCGTGGGATTCCCCGAAGGTCGTGATGCGGAATAAATGCCCGAATGTATTGCCCATGCTAATCTCGCCAAACGTTTGCAGAGTTTCGATCGTATCAGATCTGCACTCTCCAAATCCTAGGGGGTGGCGGGGGAGTTGATGGGGGAATGGGGAATCCCCCCCCGAGTCCCTCCCGTGTCGCCGTCCGACATCTCCCGATGCCGAGGGTTTAATCTTCGTGATCCTCGAAGGGATCGCTCAATTCTTTGGAGGGCGGACCGAAGGCGGTGTAGATCGAGTAGGCCGCGATCGCGACGACGATGACCGCCAAGGAAATGTTGAGAGCGACTGCTGGTTCCATCTGGTTGTTTTCAATTGTGGTCTGTATGCCCCTATCAGATTACCAAAAAATTGGGTCGAAAGCCCCGTTCTTTGAAGCCGACTTTGTGATAAACTCCAAAAAAAAGCGGTCAAGCGCATTCGATTAAAGGAGACCTATGGCACAAAGGACTTGGTTAGGTGATCGACTCAGACCCCTCAATTCCGAATACGGTAAAGTAGCCCCCGGCTGGGGAACCACCCCCCTAATGGCTGTTTTCATGGGGTTATTCTTCGTCTTTCTGCTGATCATCCTGCAGATCTACAACTCCTCGCTGATTCTGGAAAATGTGAGCGTGGACTGGGCTAACTTGTCCCGCTAGGTTCGGGCGACGGGAGAGGCGGGGATTTGGATCTCCGCTCCCCCCGATGATTTGATGGGTGTCGAGGGCGATCGCACTATTTGGGAGAAACAATGAATATTTTTGGCATCGGTTTACCGGAGATGGCCGTCATCCTGGTCGTCGCGCTTTTGATTTTTGGGCCGAAAAAGCTGCCCGAGATCGGCCGCAGTTTGGGAGAGGCAATTCGCAAGTTTCAAGATGCCTCCCAGGAATTTAAAAATGAATTTAATCGCGAAGCGGAACAACTCGAACAGGCGACGCGATCGCAGCACCCCCCGAAGTCCGAGACGAACACCCGCAAGGACCCGATGGCGGGTTAGCGACCGATCCCGCTCCGGGATTTGATCTTGTTTTTCAGGGGAATTCAAACTTCCCCTGTTTTTTTGACCGCACAATTTGAGATAAGACTTCCAAAATGGCTGCGATCCCCCAACTGATCGTGGGGTTGGGCAATCCCGGCTCCAAATACGAGCGCACGCGCCACAATATCGGATTCGACGCCCTGGATTTCCTGGCGCGGCGGTGGCAAATCCCGATGTCCGAAAACCGCCGCTTTCACGGCAGCTTCGGGACGGGCCGGGTGCGATCGTCCCCCGACCCCCTCTATTTCCTCAAGCCCGCGACCTACATGAACCGCTCCGGACAGGCGATCCGGGCCGTGGTGGACTGGTACAAACTCCCCCCCGAGTCCGTTTTTGTCATCTACGACGAGATGGATCTGCCCGTGGGCCGGCTACGGTTGCGTCTCTCCGGTTCGGCGGGGGGCCACAACGGCATGAAATCCGCGATCGCCCATTTGGGAACCCAAGAGTTTCCCCGCCTGCGCCTGGGTATCGGCAAACCGGAAACGGCCGCGGCAGAGCGCGAAACAATCTCCCACGTCCTCGGGAAATTTGCCCCCGCCGAGCGCCCGGTGATGGATGAAGTGCTGCAACTGGTGGGGGAGGTGGTGGAATTAGCCTTGGAAGATGGCGTGGAAAAAGCGATGAGCCTCTACAATGGTCGAAGTATTTCTTGAGGTTTCGCCTCGATCTGGCCCGATGCCCGAGAGTCGGAACTTGACCGAAAATTGGGGTTTCAAGCCTCGCCCTGACCGGGCGACGTTTTCTTGAACCCGTGCTAGAATTATCCCCGATGTCTCGGTAGCACCGATGTTCGTACTGGAATACAAGGTCAACCCGAAACCCCATCAGATCGCCCGCATTGAAGAGGCGATCCGCACCGTCCAGTTCGTCCGCAACAAGGCGCTGCGGTACTGGATGGAAAACCGGGGTGTCCGCAAGACCGAGCTATTTCGGTACAACACCGAACTCAGGGCGAAGTACGGGTTCGTCAAGGACTTGAACTCCCACGCCTGTCAGGTCGGTGTAGAGCGGATTCTCCGTCGATTAGTGATGCCGGATGGTCGCTGTTTCGCCGGTGGTTGCAGTATTTCGGCTACAAGTATGGGAAAGTTACGATCGCCGTCCCTCCCCGCAATACCAGCCAAAACTGCTCCAACTGTGGCGAGAAGGTTCACAAGAGCCTATCGACCCGGACTCATATTTGCCCGCACTGCGGATATGTGGAAGACCGGGACGTGAACGCGGCGAAGAATATTCTGAAACTGGGACTGCGTACCGTGGGGCACACGGGAACGGATCAGCTTGGGGAGATTGAAGTGGGGGTCGGGTTGGATCGGTCCTGCCCGGTCAAGGTCGATCTGTGAACCAAGAATCCCTGTCCCTTGAGGGCGGGGAGTGTCAAGGCTGAGTGCTATTTTTGCCGTGCGATCGCATCAATCCAGGAGGTGCTTGTGACCCGTGCCGGAGGTCGTCTCCCCGAAACGACTGCCTATGTCCGAATCACCCGCCAGTCCTGGCAGGCCGGCATTCTAGAAGGGGATGTCAGCGCTGGGGACTATGCTTGGCAATTTCAGTGGCGATTCCGACAAAATAAAACCCTGATCGTCCGTCCCTCCCAGGGCCGCGCCTTAATTCAAGAACCCCTGGGGCGTTTCCTGGAAACTTGGGATTACCGACTCGAACCGGGGGGAGATTATTCGTTTACCATCCGCGCCCAGTTTTGATTGGGGGTCGGCGCGGTGGAAAATGAAAAATGAAAAATGAAAAGTGAAAAATGAAAAATGAAAAGTTTTCCGGTTCCCGATTTCCCGAGTGAAATCGAGAGTTGATGGTCGAGCGATTTATAGCTGTCAGCTTTCAGTAATTATCAATTATCAATTATCAATTATCAATTATCAATTATCAATTCTTCCCGAGATACCGCTCCACCAGAACGATCGCCACGATATCGTCGATCGCCCTCGGAGGAACCCGCATCCCCTCGGGGACGAGGCGAGTCAAACCCCGAGGGGGATACATCTGCCAGTAGCGATCGCGGGCCTCCAGGGAACTGTAGCGCTCGTCAACTTGGGCGATCTTGATCGACGGGGGGAGAACTGCGGCGATTTTTTGTTTCCAGTCCCGGGAGGTGGTTTGATTGCCCATCACCACCAATCGAATCGGAAACTGGCGACAGAGGGACTCTACGGCTGCGATCACATCTGTCGCGGCCTCCACCCGGTGGTCGCGAACTCGGCGATCGTCCCCCACCACCGCAATACCGCACTTATCCCGGCCGGGATCGAATCCCAAAATCATCGCGGCCACACCTCCGCCCAATTGATATCGTCGAGTTCCCGATTCACGTCCCGGGTACTAAACACCACCTCGCCATTGTGGCGGGCCAGCAAGTCTACCCGCAGGGGGCCAATGGTGTAGGTATCCCGGGCTGCCACCGCCTGCAGTTCCACGGTGCGGTCGTAGCCTTCCAACTCTTGGATGAAGGCAATCAGGGTTTCCATGCTGTCATCCCCAACCTGAATCGGCCCATCGAGAACCCCCACGAAGCGGGCGCGAAAGCCGGAGGCATCCAGAAGCTGTTGCAAGTGCTGCTGGAGTTGTTCGGGGTTGAGGGTAGCCGGGTTGACGGAAGTACCCGCCACGATTTCTCCACTGGTAAATAGCAGCCGGTTGGGTTCAGCCTTGGTGTAGACCGCCACCCGCTTTTCCCCCACCAAATAATTCGCCGCCGCGATAATTTGGACGACGTGATCCCGGCCGTCGTCGATCTCGCCGATGAGTTCTTCCACCTCCGCTTTCGGAATTTGAATGACGCGATCGCGGCTGGCATTTTCATTGCCCAACTGTACAAACTTGAGGGCGTTGCGGTTCGCCTCTTGTAGCAACTTATCAACCGCCTGCTTGGCTGTGGTCGGGTCGATGATCCGCACCAAACCGCTGGCAAGAATTTGACCCCGCTTCAGGACAACACTGCCTTCCCGCAGCAGTTGAAAATCCCGTTCAGCCTCAGCCTTTTGCTGCTCCAATTTCTCCTGTTCCACCTCCAATTCGGCGAGGCGGGTTTCCCGCTGGGCGATGACCCGGTCTTGCCGTTCAATTTCGCGATCGCGCTCCTCGATCTGAGACTCCACAGTTTCCCGCTGTTCGATCAATTTCTCCCGTTCAGCCTGCAGTTGACCGATCTCCGTTTGAAGCTGCTTTTTTTGAGTCGAAACCTGGCTCAGTTGAGTTTCGATCGCCTCGAATTCGGCTTCGATCGCAGTCTTAGCCCGCTTCATCTGAGTCAGTTGCCCCCGGAGTTGCCGCAACTGATCCTCGGTACTTTGAAGCTGGCTTTGCGCCTGTTCGAGTTGAGCCTCGCGATCGCTGACTTGAACCTGGGTATTTTGTAAAGAGGCGTTGATCCGATCGAGGCGGTTAACCGCCGCCTGCAATTCGTCCTGGGCCTTCGTCAACTGAGTTTCGACCCGCTCCTTTTCGTCCTCGGTGCGGGTGAGATCCTTGCGGGCCTGGTTGAGGCGGTCCTGAATTTGGTCGATGGTGAAGACCCCGCGGCGCAGGGGTTTGCTGGTGGCAAATAGAACAGCTAGGGTCAGTCCGGACAGGAGCGTTCCGGTGAAAATCGTCACCACGGCGGCCGTTTTCCGAGGCCGCATTTTAAACAGACTCAGGCGGGCTTTGCCGACCTTGGTTCCGAGGCGATCGCTGACAGTGGCGATCACCCCCCCCAAAGCCAGAATTGCAATCACAAAGATGAACCCAGCGGTCATATCAATTTCGGTGCTAGAGATCCGGATTCGGGGAAACCCCGCGTCGTTTCCACCTCTCTATTGTGCGGCGAATTTCTGCAGTCCGCCATTTTTTCTAGAGTGTGTCGAGGTCGAGATCGACCCGAAGGAACACCCGTTCAGGTAAATTGTTGGCTCAAGGTGACGGGGTTGTGGACGGTAATTTTCTTTTTGTGAATCGAGATCATATTTTTTTGGCGCAGGTCCCCCAACAGTCGAGTCACCGTGACGCGGGTGGAACCGATCGCCTCCGCGATCGCCTGGTGGGAGAGTTTCAGGTCAATCCGAATCCCCTCCCGACCGGGGACTCCGAAATCCCGACACAAAATCAGCAGAAAACTGACCAATCTCGACCCCATATCCCGGTGCGCCAGAGTCTCGATCATCATTTCCGTCTGAAGAATCCGGGACGAGAGGCCCCGCAACATGATCATCGACAGATCGGGATCGCTCTTGAGCGCCTTTTCCACCTGCTCGATGGGCACCGACAGCAGTTCCACCGGCGTAAATGCTACGGCGTGGTAAAACCGGTCAGACTTGTGGCCCGTAATGAGTGAAAGGACGCCAAAAACGCTATTTTCCCGCAGCAGGGCCACCGTAATTTCCTCTCCCGCCTCATAAACCCGGGACAGCTTCACCGCACCCTTGATCAATACATAAACGCGCTCGGCGGGATCGCCGGGGAAAAAGATGGTCTTACCCCGTTCAAAGCTTTCCACCACGGGAGGAAATGCCCCGCCACCAATTTGACGGAACACTGATGCCAACGGTCTATCATACGTCACTGACCCGATCCCTTCCACTGAACCACTGCCCTAGTTGTACTCTTTTTTATCATCGGGTTATCGTCGGGCCCGCCCCAGATCCCCCAGAATTGTGAGCCAGGATCTCAAACGAGCGGGGGAACCATAACCAGTAAACTCTATCTGACCCCTTCCGGTGCATTTTCCACAGGAAATCTAAAGAATGGGTGGCCGACACCGGACGGTTTCGAGTTTTTCCTCCCGTCGCGAACAGGGAATTGAAACGTCCCCGGGAGCCGGTGGTGTCGCAGTGTCCCGCGACCGAGTCGCCTGCTTCCCCTATTCTTGGGGAGCGATCCGACGATCCGCCCTCCGGCTTGCATTCGCGTAAATCTCCTGGATGGTTGGAAGCCCTGTCTCTTTAGAGCCGAGCAGAATCGCGATCGCTCTTGACATCCTCTCACCGTTAAATCAAAGATTATAACGGGAGATTCCGAAGTCTCACCACTGAGGCCGACGGGTTCGACGGCAACTCACCTCAGTTCCCCGGACTCCCCGGCGAGCATTCCCGGTCATCTGTTCAAACCGGTTGTCGGTTTGACAACGTTCCGGTCTGTGCGAACGGGCTGAGTCCGTGTCAAAACCGAGGTCAACGCCTTTCCCAAGCCCCGACACCCGAAACTCGACTGGGGCATCCCCATCCTGGCTCCCTCAACTGATTCGGACGCTTTGCCACCGGGATTTTACCACCAAATGCTCGGTTTTCAAAGTTCGGACGGCGACGGATTCCGAAACGGAGAGTCAATCGGACTCGATTTTTCAGATAGAATAATCTACCATGTTGGATTTAAACGGAAAAAACGCATTAGTTACCGGCATTGCCAACGATCGCTCGATCGCCTGGGGCATTGCCCAACAGCTTCACCAAGCTGGCGCCAAATTGGGGATCACCTACCTCCCAGACGAGAAGGGGCGGTTCGAGAAAAAGGTTCGGACTCTCGTCGAACCCCTAAATCCTGATTTAATCTTACCCTGCAACGTCCAGGACGACGGGTTGGTTGAATCTTTATTCGGGGCGGTGCGAGAGAAGTGGGGCCAGTTGGACATTTTGATCCACTGTCTGGCCTTCGCGGGCAAGGAGGAATTGTCGGGGGACTTCAGCAGCGTGTCTCGGGAGGGCTTCACCCGCGCCCTCGACATTAGCTCTTACTCCCTAGTGCAGTTGAGTGCGGCCGCCAAACCGCTGATGAGTGCGGGGGGAAGCATCGTCACCCTCACCTATTTGGGTGGGGTGCGGGTTGTCCCCAACTACAATGTCATGGGCATCGCCAAAGCGGCTTTGGAAATGAACGTCCGCTACCTGGCGGCGGAGATGGGATCCCAGGGCGTGCGGGTGAACGGCATCTCGTCCGGGCCGATCCGGACTCTGGCATCCTCGGCTGTGGGGGGGATCTTGGACATGATTCACCACGTCGAGGAAGTTGCGCCGCTTCGTCGCACGGTGACACAGACGGAGGTGGGAAATACGGCGGCTTTCCTGTGTAGTGACCTGTCAAGCGGGATTACCGGCCAGATCATCTATGTGGATTCGGGTTACTGCATCATGGGGATGTAGTCCTGCCGGCGGACGGGGCGATCCCGCGATTCGGGCGATCGCTCCGTTCTCCCGACGGTTTTGAACAAAGTCCGTCGCACTCGACCTCCTCGCGTTAGCAGGTGGTGGAGCATTCATCGATAATTCAGTTTAAAATTATGCAGACTCGCGATCGCGCATCAACTTCAATTCCTGACACCCTCCCGGCCCGCACCGCCACGGTGAAGCGCACCACCGGGGAAACGGATGTCTCTGTGGCGGTAAATTTGGACGGGACGGGAACCTGCCATGTGGCGACGGGGGTCCCGTTCCTCGACCATATGTTGCACCAAATCGCCTCCCACGGGTTGTTGGATTTGGAGATCAAAGCCGTGGGGGATATCGAAATTGACGACCACCACACCAATGAAGATGTGGGGATCGCCCTCGGACAGGCTTTGGCGAAGGCGTTGGGCGATCGCAAGGGGATCGTCCGGTTCGGACATTTCGTCGCCCCCCTCGATGAGGCCCTGGTGCAGGTCGCCCTGGACTTTTCGGGTCGCCCCCATCTCACCTACGGCCTGGAGATCCCGACCCAGCGGGTGGGAACCTACGACACCCAGTTGGTGCGGGAATTTTTTGTGGCCGTCGCCAACAATAGCCTGATGACCCTGCAACTGCGCCAGTTGGACGGGATCAACTCCCACCACATCATCGAAGCGGCGTTTAAGGCTTTCGCGCGATCGCTGCGGATGGCCGTGGAGTTCGACCCCCGGCGGATGCACCAGATACCGAGTTCCAAAGGCGTCTTGTAAAACAATCCGGGTGGCGTCGGCTACCCGTTTTCTTCACTCGGCTTTTCAACTGCAAAAATTTGTTCGTCTCCTCAATCTACCCGATCGCCGAATCGATCAAAGACGGGGTTTACCTACCCTGGGGCGCAGGGAAAGTAACGTCTCTGGAGAGACTGGCCTCTGCTTGAATGGGGAAACCCGTTCCGTGTAAGCTGACTCGCCGAAAGAGAAAGTCTGGATAGTGATATTCAGAATCCCCGTCACTTTAGTGCGGGGAGTACGTCAAAACCCAAATTTCTGATGAACGCCAGGTGCATTTTAATTATCGACGACGAAGAACCGATTCTCGCAGTGGTCCGAGGATGTTTGGAGGATCTGGCCGGATGGAGGGTCTTGAGCGCGGATTCCGGCACCGAGGGGTTGCGTCTGGCCGCGGCGGAACGGCCCGACGGGATCTTGTTGGACCTGTCGCTGCCGTCCATGGACGGCGACGAGATCTTGAAATATTTGCGGGGCGATCCCCGGACGGCCGGGATTCCCGTCATTTTACTCACCGCGCGATCGCCGGCCGGCGATCGCACGAAATTCTCGGAAATGGGGGTCGCGGGCAGTATCTACAAACCCTTCAACCCGGCGACCCTTTCCGACGAAATTGCCGCCCTGCTGAAGTGGCAATAAATCATGGATCATTGCAGCGCTGCCTGTAGTTCCCGAGAATTGAGAATTGAAAAATTTTCCTTCCCCACACCCTACACCGGGCGTGCAGCGCCATAGTTTGAGTTTGACGGTGGGGATCGGAGATCGAACTTCAAATAATCTTCAAAAGTTCGGGTTAAATTTGATAGGCACAGTCGATAGAAAGGGGTGCGGAATGATGGCCGGTGCGATCGCCACCCGCTCCGCCACCGTACTGTCAAACGGGAGGGAAAAGTATGCCGTCCAAACGAATTTTAGTCATCGACGACGAACCCAATATTCTAGAAGTTCTCCAATGCTGTTTGACAGACTTGGCGGGTTGGCAGGTGTATTGCGCTGACTCGGCATTCGAGGGGCTGACCCTGGCTTCCGAAGTGGGGCCGGATGCCATCCTGCTAGACTTGATGATGCCGGAAATGGACGGATTGACCGTGTTAGGACACCTGCGCGATCGGGAGGCGACCCGCAATATTCCTGTCATCCTGATCAGCGCCAAAATTAAGCTTTTGAGTTCCGACCGACACCTGAAAGTCGCCGGGGCGATCCCCAAACCGTTCCATCCCTTGGAGGTCATCGGTCAGATTCAAACTCTCCTCGGTTGGGAGGAAGAACCTTTGAAAGCCTGAGTCTCCCCCCGTCAATTTGGGTAGCCAAACTGAGTGCATCTTCAAATTTTCTTCAAATACTTGATGTAGATTCGGAACATCAGGAGGTTTGATCGACAATCGATCGCCATTGAGAAGCCGGGGATGGCGAAAGATTGAGTCACCCAATTTTTGAAGGGGAGATAGAATATGAACTTCAATCGTCGTGCAAGGCATCAACACTCGATTCGATGGCCCGCGATCGCCGATCTGTGTCGTGCTTTGAATCCGAGGCGGGGGTCTGCTCCCGCCCCACAGGGTTCGGCTCGCCGGAATCAGCCTCGCCCTCCGGGTCTGGCCGGTTTCTGTTTGGGAAGTGTTCTTTTCGGAGTGTCTTTATTGCTCTGTCAAAGGATGCTGATCCATGAAACCGCTCAAATTCGCCAGATCGTCCACCTCGAAACGACTCCAATTGAATCTGAGCTCCTCGAAAAAATACGGGTCATCTTTTTAGAAGTCTCCGATCCCGCCGATCGCCAAATCTCCAGTTCCATCGGGGACGATTTTGGTCTAAATCAATCGATCTTATCGGTCTATCAAGACTCCCATCGCTTCCATTTTGAGCGGGAATCCATCCCCAAATTTGAATCAAAATATTTGAATATTGGCGAAAAAAGTGATTTTCAATATCATCAATTTTTAGGGTCAAATAGCAGGGGAAAAGTCGGCATTAATAACACCCAAATTTATAATTTTAAAAACACAAATTCAGATAACTTGCAACCGCCAGGGCGAGAGTTTTCAGGCGCAGCAAATCCGACCATTCTGCCGGAAAAACTGTCCGATATTCCAAAAAATATGGTGATCGCCGGAGTGGGTTTTGTCATTTTAATTGGCTCTTTAATTTATCGAATCGAAATGTCGGGATTCCGGGGGCGACAAATTCTGAAGATCAATCAAAAGTTGAGCCATGAAATCCGCGATCGCATCGAAAGCGAAAGCCAATTTAAGACCATCGCAGAAAACAGCTTAGATGCCTTATTTATTTTTGAAATTCTCCGAGATTCCAGCGACTCGATCCGAGATTTTACCTGCATTTATCTCAACAAAACTGCCGAAATTTTGATTGCAAAAACGTTGAATCAGGCGCAAGGAGAACGGCTCTCAAATCTCCTCTGTCGGGAATTTAAAGTCAGCGTGGAAACTTACATTCAAACGTTCCAGACTCGAACCCCCCGGTCAACCGAATTTTCGATTCCCACCCCCGATCGCCAAACCCCAAAATGGTTTCAACAACAAGTCGTCCCCCTTCCCAACAGCCTATTAGTGACCATTCGAGATATCAGCGCCATCAAAAACCAGGAGGAAAAATTTATCCAACAAATTCAAAAAGAGCGACTGATCGCCGAAATTGAGACTAAAATTCGCAACTTCCTGACCCTCAAAGAAATCCTCCAAACCACCGTCACCGAAGTCCGCAAATTCTTGCAGGCAGATCGGGTATTGATCCACGGCTTCCGGGAAGATGATATCAAACAACTCGCCCGGATCGAATCAAAGAATGACAGCGTGCCATCCATGCTCGGATTCGTCATCAACGACCCTGCCATTTTGGTCGCCGACTACCTCAAATATTATCAAGAAGGAGACGCGATCGCCATCCCGAGCTTAAAAGATGCCAAACTCAGTTCCAGTAGCTTGGAACTCTTGCAATTTTTCCAAGTGCGATCGCTGCTGATCGTCCCCATTCCCGTCCAACACTTAAACGCCAAACGGGTAAAATGGGCCAACGACAACATTCACAACTGCCCATGGGGGCTGCTCATCGTCCACCAGTGTTCTGAGGAACGCCAGTGGCATCCGTCCGAAATCAACCGACTCAAACATCTCGCCAATCAAGTCGGAATTGCCGTCCGCCAGAGCCAACTCTACGAACAGGCGAAAGTGCAAATGCTGCGGGAAAAAACCATCAACCGCATCACCTACGCCATGCGACAGACCCTCGACTTGCAAACCTTATTTTCCACCGCCACTTGGGAAATCGGCCAGTATTTACAGGTCGATCGCGTCTGGATCTGGCAATATCAGCCACAAGACCAACTTTGGACAAACGTTTCGGAGTACCGCAAACATCTGGATTTACCGCCGGCCCTCCATCTACAAATGTCCGACAAAAATAACGAAATTGCCGCCCAACTCAAACACTTTGAAGGCTTCAGCCTGTACGAATCCCGCCTCTGCCGCACCCCCGCCGGCCAGAGGTTAGGCAAGAAATTTCCGGGAGCCTGGTCCTTCCTCCCCCTGCAATTCGACGGTCAATTGTGGGGGGCGATCGCGGTCGTAATGGACTACACTTGGTACGACTGGGAAGAATCTCAAATCGAATTTCTCAATCAGGTCGCCACCCAACTCTCCGTCGCCATCCAGCAGTCGGAACTGTACCACCAATTACAGACAGCCAACCGGCAACTGCAACAACTCGCCTGCACCGACGGCTTGACCGGAGTCGCCAACCGTCGCTATTTCGACACCTATTTCAAACAGGAATGGAGCCGGATGGCGAGGGAGAAAAAACCCCTGTCCGTGATTTTGTGCGATATCGACTATTTCAAACAGTACAACGACACCTACGGCCACCCGGCGGGGGATGCCTGCCTGCAAAACGTGACCCGGGCCATGAAGGCGGCGGTGAAGCGGCCCGCCGACCTGATCGCCCGCTACGGGGGCGAGGAGTTCGTGGTGGTTTTGCCAGATACTGATATTGAGGGGGCGGCGAGGGTGGCGACCAAAATCCGATCGCAACTCGCGTCTTGCCAGATTCCCCACGAAACATCCGATGTCAATCCCCACCTCACCCTGAGCATGGGGGTGGCGAGTATCCAACTGTGCCGGGGCACCCCCCCCGAGAGCCTGATCGCCAAGGCCGACTGCGCCCTGTATCGAGCCAAAGCCCTCGGCCGCGATCGTGTCGTCCTGCACTGGATCGAAGGCGAACTCGAAATCACCACGCTCCGACCTTCAGAACGGGCCGGGTGCTGCGACGGCTCCCAAAATTGGGCCTAAGAAAACCGAGAAAACCGGGACGGCGTACCGGACTCGTCCCACAGCGGGCGATCGAGACACTCCGTCAGGCGATCGCTCCCGAGGGGAAATTGCGAGGAAAACTGCGGTTTGAGGGACTTCAACCGCACCGGGGCGATGGGGGTGAGGTTGCGGGTGACACTCGCGGCTCCCACGGAGGAATATCCGTCCGTGATCCGGGAGTGGGCCTCCAGACGCAGCCGGTAGGCGCCCGTTCCGGGGGGAAACCAAAAGTCCCCCTCGGCGGGGAGAATTTGACGGTGTACCCCCGTCCACTGGCGGGTGGGGTTGCGGTGGTCGTCGTAGGTGTCGCCGCCGATGCGTCGCCGGGATATTTCGCCGTAGTCCGCCCACAGGGTATAGTCAGCCAGGTGTCCTTCCCGACTCCAGGCCGTGATTTCAAACTGTAACCCATCGCGGTTGTCCGTCAGTTGAACCGTCCCGTCCGAGGCGATCGGGGTATCCTCGCGCCAGATCTGGGAAATTTCGACCCGGGGCCGGTTGTTGTCGATTCTGAGGGTCAAAATTTGCGGGGGGGCCGAAACGATCGCACCGTCGGGGCGGTAAAACTGCACTTGAAATTGGTGCAGTCCGGGCGGATATCCCACCGACGACCACCGCAAGAGCAACTCACCCATCGAATAGGTGCGGCTGGGATCGGGGAGGGGATAATAACCGTCGCCATCGGGACTGATATATTCGGGAATCAGGCTTTTTCCCTGCCAATAATAATTGACCCAACCTTGAAATATGGGGGCGAACGGACTCGGCGAATCCGGACGGTGCAGCATCCGATAGCGTCTCGCCCCCCGATGCCAGACATCTTCGAGGGTGTCCCGGTTGCCGATCAGGTGCAACCGCCCCCCGAAGGCTGAATCCGTGACGGGAACCGTCGCCGTCGGCGGGGTGGTGGCGTAGCCGTCTCCATTGATATCCGTGGCGGGGATCAAACCGACGCCCGCGATCGCCGCCCCGGCGGTATTGGGGGGATAGTGGGTTTTGGGGTGCCGCGCCAAAATCAGGGTGTGGAGGTGGCGGAAATCCCGGTAAAAATTGGGCGGGTCGTCCCAGGTGACGGGGGGATTGTCAGAGGCCACCCGCAACCCGAAGCGAATTTGGGGCGGTTCGTCGGAGTCGAGGGCGACGCCGAGTTCCGACAAGGATAAACTCAGTTCCCAGATCCGGTGCGGTTCGTTGCTGTTGGGGGAACGGTCGAACCGGAGGTTGAGGCGGGACGGACTGCGTTCGTTGATGCGGCCGGTCCATTGGGCGGGTTCGAGGTAGAATTGCCGGCCGAGGGGATTGGGGCGATCGGGATAAAATCCGTAATTGATATCGCAGTAGGGGGTAATTTGGGCGTTGCGATCCACATCGACGCTGAACCAGAAATAATCGCCGGAATTGGGGGTTTGGCGGCGATCGCCCACCATGTCCAAGCCGATGTAGAGAAATTCGGCATCATTCTTGACCAGCAAATAGCCGCGGGGAAGTTGGAGTTGTCCCGCCCCCGACCATTTGACGGGCGACGAGTCCGGGGACGGCAGAAAGGGACGATTGTCCCGATCGTGCCAGGTGCTAATTGCCAGAGCCATGATTACCTCTATATTGATGGGATATTTTAAAAAACTTCCAGTTGAGATGGGGGAAACCCGCTTAATTTGGAGAATGCCGGAGCGGCAAGTCCTGGAGCGAAACAGTCCAAATTTCCCCTTTGTTATTTATAACCCAAACTGGAGACAGCCAAAAGACTGAGGCGATCTCAGGAAATTTTCAGGATCGGAATTTAGCCTTTATGATCGATCATAAGCTTATCCATGAAACCCGCCCCATTCCAACCTTTCGGGGCGGTTTTTTTTCGATCGCCAATTTTACGATCGCCCCCCCCGCCAGCGCTCATCCCAACTCGCCAACCCCGCCCCCGCCGTTTCCGCCAAAATGCTGACGACCCGATAACAGGCGATCGCACCCAGTACAATTCCCGGCGAAATGTGACGTTCCAACAACGCCAACGCCGTCGCCTCGAACACCCCCAACCCCCCCGGTGCCACCGGAACCACCAACCCCAGCAGCCAAGCAAAACTGAACGCCCCGAAGATAAACGGGACTTCCCCCCAATTCCAATATCCCAACGCCACCAGGGTCAGCAAAAATCCCGCCCCCCGCAGGCCCACAAAGCCCAACTCCCCCAAAAACGGTTTCAGGGGATAGCGGTGCAGCCGCACCCCGGGCGACGGGGACGGATCTTGGGACTTCGACTTGAGCCGCCCCAGATAGCCCACCACCGGGTTTAAAATCCGGGGGTGAACCCCCGCCAGCACCGCCGTCAACAACAAAACCTGCAATCCCCGATGGGGGCCCGGGACGCTGACGATCGCGATCGCCAAGGCCGCCGCGGCCATCAACAGCGGTTCGAGCACCACGCTCAACGTCGCCACCCCCAGGGAAATTCCCCCATCCTTGACGGCCACCACCCGGCCGTAAAAGTGCCACACGTTCCCCGGAATGTACTTGGCAATATTCGTTTTCAGGTAAACTCGCAGCCCCCAGCTCGGCGAAATTCTCGCGTCTGCAGGAAGTTTAAACTCCCGCAAAATCAGCAGCCACACCCACCCCGACCAGATATGTGCCATCAGGGTGACGGCCAGAGCGACTCCCAAAATCGCCCAACTCGCCCCGGTGATTTGAATTTCGGCGACTTCCCGCCAATGTTGCCTCAGGGCCGCCCCCAGAAAAAACAGGGTGATGCCAAAAACCGCCCAACGCAAACAGGATTTCACAACTCGACCTCCAGTCGCCTGAACCGCCCGAACCGGTCGAAGGGATAGCCCGTCGCGACTCGCCCCACCCCCCGCAGTTGTCCGGCGTAGTGTCGGCTGACTTCATTATCGGTCTGCCAGAGGCGATCGATGCCGATGCCGTCCCGGCCGTGTTCCGGGCCGGAACTGTGGATATAGCGTCCGTCGCCGAGGTAGAGTCCGACGTGGGTGGCTTTTTCTGGCAGACCGAAAAAAATCAGATCCCCCGGTTGCAGTTCCCAGGACACGGGGGCGATCGGTTCTACAACAGCTTCCTGCTGGTAGGCGTCCCGGGGCAGCCAGATCCCCTGGCGGGCAAAAGCCGTCTGGATCAGACCGGAACAGTCGTAATTCGGACCCGTTGTCCCTCCCCAGAGGTAGGTGTTGGGGATTTCCCCGGCTTGGCGGGCAAACTTTATAATTTTGGGGAGTTGCCTGTGGATATCGCGGCGGGTGAGAAATTGGGGTCGGTAGGGGGTGGGGGCGGTTTCCAGATCGAGATCTGCCACGGACAACCAAGCCGGATAGTCATCTTCGCACAGTTGCACTCGGACGGCGGTTTCTCCGGAGGGGTGCGATCGCCTCAACCGCAAGTGCCGCCCCGCGATCGCCTGGGTCGCCAGGGTCCGACAGTCCGGGGAATCGTAAAGATTGAGATCGGTTTTGCACCGATACTCAACTATGTCCGATAATGGGTCAGTGTTCATCAGCGATTTGGCTTATAACGGTCGAGTAACGGGGGCGATTCTCTCTACGGGGAGACAAGGCGGGCGATCGTGAGACTCGTCCCATCTCAACTTATTCCCCCCACCCATTTAACATCTTTCTAGACACATTTTTTGATTCCCCAGTTATGGCATTTTTTCATCCCGATCCCCAGCTTCAAACCTTGGGCACAGGCATTATAGAGGCAACCCGAACTCAATTTCCAGCCCTCGATGCCAATCAGATCGCCATCACCTGGGTCATTTACGACCCTCCCATCTCCGTCAATACCGGCGGGGCACTGACGCCGGAAGAGTTTTGGAAATATCCCGTTCGCGGGTTTGAATATCGGGGCATCGAGCGCATTTATCCCGCCAGCGTCGTCAAGTTATTTTATCTGGTCGCCCTCTACGAGTGGCTGGAAAAAGGGATGTTGCAGATCTCGCCGGAGTTGGAACGGGCCGTTAAAGATATGATCGTTGATTCGAGTAACGATGCCACCAGTTTGGTCGTCGATGTCCTGACGGGAACCACCAGCGGGCCGGAATTGTCGCCCGGACCCTTTGAAACCTGGAAGTCCCAGCGGAATATCGTCAACCGCTACTTTCAGTCCCTCAACTGGCCCGAACTCGAATCCGTCAACGTGAACCAAAAAACCTGGTGTGATGGGGCCTACGGGCGGGAACGGGCTTTTTTGGGCGAACTGATGGAAAACCGCAATATGCTGACCACCAACGCCACGGCGAGGCTGCTGCACAGTATCGTCGGCGGCGTCGCCGCTTCTTCCCAGGGTTCTCAGGCTATGATGCAACTGCTGCGGAGGCGACTCGACTCGGTGGCGTTGCGGGAAGATCCGGAAAATCAAGTCGCCGGGTTCCTCGGGGAGGGACTGCCACCGAACGCCCAGTTGTGGTCAAAAGCCGGGTGGACGAGTCAAGTCCGCCACGATGCCGCCTATGTGGAAATTCCCGACTTGCAACCCTATTTGCTGGTGGTCTTTACCGAAGGCAAAGCCCAGAGTCAAAATCAAATCATCTTACCCTTTATCTCCCAAAAAGTGGTGGAAGCGATGCAGAAATTGTCCCCCTCGTCCGGCTGATCGTAAGTTCGGCGGGGGCATCGGGCGATCGCACCTGACTTTTGGAAACCACCCACATCCCCGTCATTCTGATAGTAACTCTTAAATTGATAGCGAGAATTGTAAAGATTTGACAAAAAAATTTGCGATCCGATCGCAAATTATATATAATCTCTTAAGTATAAGGTTCTATCCTTTTGATATGCTAGAGAGCGATCGAGTCATTCAGTTGGTTTGTCAAAAGTCAAAGTCAACCGTTCTCAACGGTACTTTGACGCGGGTGCGTATGTCATAAGTCACCCCAATGCAGCCCGTGTTCCTGTCGAATTGGCAAAGATTGTCAACGGGTTGGCTTAACAATTGAACCCATTAAAGTCTCCGGAGCAAAGTAACTGGAACCCGAACCCCAAAAGCTCCTTAATTCTGTCATGCTCAAAGACAGCCTTTGATCACTCGTAGATCGAAGAATGGGCGGATGAATGGAAGGAGATGATTTGACTACGCCATCGTCCCGTTCGGATGCCCAAATTTTCTGAAAAGAGCGCCATTTTCAGCGTTTCTTAATGGGAGAAATATGTGGCTACCATCATCGAACCGAGTGTGCCAGCCTTTTTAAACTAAAAACATCTACCAAACTACCAGGGGAAGCATGAAAAACGAAGTATTATTGGTCAATTCTGAAGCCTTAAATTCAGTCAAGAAAGTTTTATTTTTAGATGAAAATATACCAGGGTTAGAAATTTTAAAATCGGGGGCGATCGCGGCATTTGAAACCGTCGCGATCGACCGCAACTCCGACGGTATCCATCAAATTTCAACCCACCTCGAAAAATACCGACACCCCGTCGAACTGCACCTCGTCTCCCACGGTTCCCCCGGTTGCTTGCACTTGGGCTGCAACAGCCTCAATTTAGAGAATATCAGCCATTATTCTGACGAGATAAAAGCTTGGAATCTATCCGCATTAATTCTGTACGGCTGTAACGTCGCGACTGGAGATGCCGGCAGCGAATTTATCGAAAAATTATATCACCTGACGGGTGCGAATGTTGCCGCCTCGACAACGAAAACTGGACATTCCGATTTAGGCGGAAACTGGGAATTTGACGTTTTACAAGGTGATTTTGAGGTTGATTTGGCGTGGGTGCGATCGATCCGAGAAACATGGCATCACACCCTGGAAACTTTCGAGGTAAAACCGGCGTTTTTCCAAGTTATTGA